>JADGPI010000143.1 GCA_017882525.1 Thermoleophilia bacterium | reverse complement strand
TCCTTAAGGGTGAAACTCTACGGTGCCCTGAGGTCTGACCCGAGGAAGTTATGTCCGAGCCTTGGCTGGATTCCCAAAGTACGAACCGTCGGCCCGCTGGGCCATGGGCCGGAACGAGCCGGGCGCGAGGCCCAGTAGAGGGTTATGCGAGTTCTGCTTCAAGTCAGATCGGACGTCCTGCGATATGTCGGAGGGGAAGCGACCCAGGTTCGGGAAACTGGGCGCGCGCTCGAGGTGCTTGGCGTTCGCACGGAAGTGTCTAGTTCGCTGTCGCCGGACCTCACAGGGATATCGCTGGTCCACATATTCGGAATGACCCAGCCTACTGAGGCCCTTCTTCAGGCGCGCCATGCGCGCGCCCGGGGGGTGCCGGTGGTCCTGTCTCCCGTATATCAGGATCTCTCCGAATACGACGAGCGGGGTCGGTTCGGAGCGGCTGCGGCCGTCTACCGCGTCGTCGGGTCCGAGACAAGCCGGGAACGAATCAAGCAGACAGTCCGCTGGATGAAGGCGAGGACCGGCTGGGACCCGCTTCGGGTCGCGCTGAGCCTCTCGTACCGGCAACAGCAGCAAGAATTGGTTTCGCTTTCTACGGTGCTACTTCCAAACTCCGCAAGCGAGGCGAAAGCCATTCTGCGGAACATCCGCGTCGAGCGCCCAAGCGTGGTCGTGCCCTATGCCGCTGGCAATCTCTTCGAACGGGCATCAACGACGGCAGCTGGGCCAGGTAATCTGCGGGACTACGTGGTCTGTGTCGGAGTCATCACCAGCCTAAAGAACCAGCTGCGCCTGATCGCGGCTTTGGCTGGGACGAGGCACCGCCTCGTACTCGTCGGGGGGAGAGTCGGCACTCATCGAGGGTACTATCGGGAGGTGCACCGGCAGCTCGCGAGGAACAACTTCGTCACGCTCGTGGACCCGGTGCCGCAGAAAGAGTTGGCCCCGATTCTCGCTGCGGCCCGGGTCGTTGCCCTCCCCAGTTGGTTCGAGACGTGTGGAATGGCATGCCTCGAAGGGGCTCTCGCCGGCTGTCGGGTCGCGATCACAGACAGGGGATATACCCGGGATTACTACGGGGAGGACGCAAGGTACTGCAGTCCAGCGGAGATCGGTTCGATAAAGTCGGCGGTCCTCGAAGCGTTCGATTCGGAGCCATCTGCGGCGCTGGTGGAACGCATTAGAGAACTCTACACATGGAGGATGGCGGCGATGCGAACACTGGAGGGTTACGAACTCGCACGCGATCTTGCGAACGCGAAGGCGTCGCCCCAGTAACGGCGCAACGGCAGCCGGCCAATCCGCTCGCATATCCCGCCTAATGGGAGACTCATAACTCGTGTCCGCGGCGTTGAAAATCAACTGGTTATCGTATCTCGACCCGCGCGTCTATGGCGGTGGTGGAGAGCGGGTGACGCGGGAACTGCTCGAGGAAGCTGGGCGTCGGGGACACCAGGTCAGAATCAGTAGCGTGCGGTGGGGAAAGCTGTCGCGCCTCCTAGGAGGGCGGACCAGGGTTCATAGGAACCCCGACCGCTGGATTCTGACCGACCTTTGGAACTGCCCCGAGGAGGGACGGCACTTTCCTGAGTCCCTTCTCGAAGCTGCTGTCCGGTCTCGCCGTCTCGTGACGTTTGACAACGCATGGACGACAATCTGCTCCCGCGCTTTCTTCCCCTGCGGAGGCGACCCCGTCGTCTGCCCCGACCGGTGTGCCCGGGACCGGGCATGGCAACACTACTCGGCGGCTGCGCTCACGGTGTTCGTATCGCCCCTGCAGCGGAAGTGCGTTGAGTCGGTGTTGGGGCAGAGGCTACCGCAGGCTTTGGAGATTCCTCCAACAGTAGACAAACAGTTCTTCCACAGGCTCGGGTACGAGCGGGATATTCCCTATTTATTTGTGGGTACGATCTCCGACTACAAGGGTGCCATCGAGGTCGAGAAAGAGTACGGGTATCGCGGCCTTCACTGGGCAGGGCGAAACGTGACTGGCCGGCCACTCGAGGGCACACACCTGGGATTCCTTGATGATCTCGCCTTACGGGACGTTTACAACAGGGCGGAGACCGTGGTGCATCTGCCAAGGTGGGTTGAGCCAATGGGCAGAAACGTGATCGAGGCTCTTCTCTGCGGATGTCGAGTCGTGCTGAACGAGAAAGTCGGAGCCGCCGGATGGGGCCGCACCGAGAAGGAGATTCGGGCTTTACCCGGCGGAGCGAGCGTCTTCTGGGACAAAGTGGAGGGCCTCTCTCAATGACGTGCGGAGCTGAGGATCGCTGCGAGATCAGCTCTCGGAAATGGAGACGAGTTGTATCTGGGGTACGCAGTCACGGGCTTCCGGGGTGGGGGTGGCGATCCGAGAGCGCAGGGCTGTTCCGGGCAGATTGCCAATGTCATCACCGACCAAACACGCCGTGAGTATTGAATGCGACCGCTCAGGGAGAAGACCCTGAGGGTCTTGAGCGTCGTCAAGCGGTATCACCCTTCGCGGGGAGGGATGGAGACCTACATGAAGCAGGACTCGGCAGGCCCCGTGGCACGTGGGATCGATTGTACGGTCATTGCGGTGAATCACGTGTGCCATGTAGAGTCAGCGTGGGAGGTAGTTGACGGGGTGTCCGTGAGGCGCGTGCGGTCGCTTGGGAAGATTATGAGTCAACCGGTGACGTATCTGTTTACCGGGATGTCGGGCGTTGATCAGCCCGACGGGATGAGCAAAGCGGGATGAACGATCTCGTGCGGAGCGCGGAGCAAGTCGGCGAGAATCCGGACACCGTCGAGATGGCGCTCGCGTGCTGTGCGCGCGATGGTCATCAGGACGGACTGCGTCCGGGCTCCGCGACTGGTCCTGTTGCAGCCCCCGCAGGTCTTGCGGTTGATCACCGCGTAGCGCAACTCCGTCTCCGCCGGCCAGTTCGTCCCCTCCAACCCCGGCTGCTCCAGAAACCGGAAGAGGTCCGGCTGCAGGGCTTCGATGTGCTTCACCAGCCGCCGGTTCTCCGGATCGCGGTAGCGACCCACGAGGAGCCGCCCCACGTCGCTTTCCAGTTCCGCCCTCTGGCGCCGGAGCCGTCGGGGACTCAAGGCCCCTTCGTCGCGAAGGTCGCGCACGACGAAGGCGCGCTTGAGGGTGCTCTTGACCGCCCGCGGCAGCCGCGCCGACCCTCCTCGCGCTGTCTCGAGCATCTCGTGGCACCGGCGAAGAAGATGGCCCAGGCAGGCCCGATGGCTGGCCCTTTCGAACTTGCGGTAGGGCGCCCACCCGTCCGAGGCGATGGTCCCGGCATAGTCGGCGCCGAGCAGCTCCGCCGCCTCCGGGTAGCCCCGGCCGGCCTCGATCGTGTAGACCGTCGTGGCAGCCCCGTCCGTAGCCCCGTGCAGCCAGGCGTTCCTGCCGCCGATCTTCCACCCCGTCTCGTCCGGGTAGACGACGGGGGCGGCTTTCAACTGCGCTTTCAGGATCTCGTAACTCGGCTTTCCCCTCTGGGCCAGGCGGCCCAGGCTTCGGGCCAAGCCCGACCGGCTGACCCTCACACCGAACAGCCGTTCCAGGAGCCCAGACACCCTCCCGTACGAGAGCCCTTCGACCTTGTTCATGTGCGCGGCCGTGGCGATCAATTCTGGGCCCAGCTGGACCGTCCCCACTTCCTTGGCGTCCGAGGTCTGGAGCCGATGCCTCCCCTGGACGGTCCTGCCGCAGGCGGTGCAACGGCCAACGTGAATCTCGAAATGCCTCGT
This sequence comes from Thermoleophilia bacterium, assembly GCA_017882525.1. Classification (GTDB taxonomy): domain Bacteria; phylum Actinomycetota; class Thermoleophilia; order RBG-16-64-13; family RBG-16-64-13; genus Chersky-299. Next base: position 5,095 of record JADGPI010000143.1, on the reverse strand, counting down.
GACGGAGCGAGGCCGCGGAAGTTCCGTCTGGTACTGGTCCGTCTTCCCCGTGACCTTCACTTTCCCCTCGCAATGGGGACAGAAAAGGGGGCACCCCACGACGATGTGCTGGTCGATCTTGGCGGGAACCGGCCGCGTCGCTTGTCGGCCGTACTGCGTCCCGGGCTTCCTTCCGGGCGGTTTCGGGTTCTCCTTGGCCGACCCCTTCGAAAAGGGCGCCGCCTGTCGTTTGCCGCCCCGCCGGCTCTGCTCCAGGAGGCGCTCCAGCTCGGCGACGCGCCGGTCCTTCTCCAAAAGCAGCCGCTCCAGACGCGCCACCCGCTCGAGCAACTCTTCGGTGCTCGGTGTCTCTGGCGACCGTGGCGTCTGCGGCACCATTCATTGAATCATCCGTGTCAACTCGCCGCGGTTTTGTCCCCGCCGTCGGGGTTGTCAGTTACGGTAAACAGGTACCATGCGACGAGCCACTATTAAGAGACTGGACCGGCTACTTGGCCCGCTGGCCTTGGGGGCTGTTTCGTCCGTGGCGTCCCTGTTCGTGGGTCGCCATGACCCCCACACTTTCATAGTGACCAAGTTGATTGGTTTGGGCGACAGCCTGCTGATGTTGCCGGTATTACACCTGTTGCGTCGCACTTGGCCCGAGGCGAAGGTTGTGGCTGTGGTCACTCCGGTAACGAAGCCGCTTTTCATCGGACGGCCCGAGGTGGATGAGATAATTTGTTATGACGTGCTCGGCGGCGACGGCGGGCTGCGAGGTCTGTTGCGCTTGGCTTGCCGCCTCCGCAGCCTACAGGCGGGAACATACTTAGATTTTGAACATTATTTTTTTGGCACCCCCTTTTTGGGTATGTTTGCCGGAGCCAGCAATCGTGTTGGCCTGTATCATTCCGAGACGAAAAAGCGGCAGCTACTGTTCACGCACCCCGTGTATTACGACGAGCAGATACACGTGCTGGAACTTTACTATCGAATATACTGCGCTGCGTGCCAGGCCCTGGGCAAAATGCCACTGGCAGAGGTGGAGTTGTACGAGTACCGACTAACGTTGCCTGTGGGTGCCAGTGAGCAGGTCCGTAAGTGGCGCGAACGGTGTTCTGTTAACAAGCCGATGATTGGTCTGCATCCTGGCTGTGGTGCTTCTGGGCAATTTCGCCGCTGGCCCACGGAACACTTTGTTGCACTGGCGCGACGTGTATTGGAGGCTGGTCGCCATGCGGTGGTACTGACCGGCTCTGGCGAGGAGCTGCCGTTGCTGCGCGAAATTCAGTTGACTGTGGGGCATCCAGACTGCCATTTAGGTCTCGGTTTCGATTTCGCGGGTTTTCTCGCGCTTTTGGGATCTCTGTCGGTGTATGTAACCAACGATACTGGTCCCATGCACATCGCCCCCTGGCTTGATACGCCTACAGTGGGTTTGTTCGGACCGAACACTCCTGCACGTTATGGTCCACGACTGCCCCACAGTCGCGCACTCTACAGTCAAATAACTTGTTCTCCCTGCATCGAGATCCATCGTGGCTTGGTGCCAGCAGATTGTACCAACTCAGAATGGGGTGCCTGTATGCGTGTCTTGAGCGTCGACGAAGTATGGAATGCGGTCCAAGACCTCCTGGCAAGTTATGGTTCGTCGATTCGTGGAGGCATGGGCTGATCGGGGAGTGGGGTGGACACCTTTCGCCTGGCGCTCAGTGGAATGGCTCCGGGGCGTCCCCCATTCGGAGTCTCACCGAGGAGAAGATGTTGGACCGCCATACGAGAGTGTTCCGGGAGTGTCTCCAAGGGTGATGCGATTCCCGCGCCGGAAGCCAGCGGACGAAGCCTTCATAGAAAGAGGGCAGAGGAAAGGGCCTGTCGCGAAGGCCCATGGGCGGCTCGCGTCATGTCTCCCTGCGTTGTGTTTCCCGTTGGGAGTTGGTCGTCTTCCTTTTTGGTTCTGCGTTTACTGATTGTAGTCAAATGATTCGGATTGAGTGGGGTGGGCCCCGAGGTAAGGAATGAGGTGGGATTCCGATGGCTAGAACGTTTTTGATCACTGGCGGCGCGGGCTTTATCGGCAGTCACTTGGCGGATGAGCTGATCCGCACGGGACACCGTGTCCTCGTCATCGACGACCTTTCAACGGGGCAGATTTCGAACATTGATCACCTGAAGGGGAACCCCGCATTCGAGTACACGATTGATAGTGTAATGAATCGAGCGCTGCTCGCCGAGTTGATCGATCGTGCGGACTACGTTGTTCACCTAGCGGCGGCGGTAGGGGTAAAACTCATCATCGAGAGTCCTGTTCGCACGATCGAAACGAATGTCCGAGGTACAGAGATCGTTTTGGAGACGGCGAACAAGAAGAAGCGTCCCGTTCTGTTTGCCTCCACGTCGGAGGTTTACGGCAAGGCCTCGAAGATCCCCTTCTCTGAAGATGATGACCTCGTCCTCGGCAGCACCACGAAAGGGCGCTGGGCGTATGCGGCGAGCAAGGCGCTCGATGAATTTCTGGCTATCGCTTACTTTCACGAAAAACGACTCCCCGTGGTCGTTGTCCGGCTCTTCAACACCGTGGGTCCCCGCCAGACCGGACGTTACGGGATGGTCGTTCCCTCCTTTGTGCGGCAGGCTTTGGCGTCTAAGCCGATCACGGTCTACGGCGATGGCACCCAGAGTCGCTGCTTTGGATACGTTGGCGATGTCGTCCATGTCCTTCCCACGCTCCTCTCGGACAGGAGGGCCTATGGGCAGGTCTTCAACATCGGTTCTCAGGAGGAAGTCACCATCCTGGAACTTGCAAACCGCGTAAAGACGAGACTGAAGAGTCAGTCCGAAGTGGTATTTGTGCCGTACGATGAGGCATACGAGAGTGGCTTCGAGGATATGCCCCGACGGGTGCCGGACATCACCAAGATCCAGTCATTGACGGGGTTCGAAGCGCGGACGAGTTTAGATGAGATCATTGATAGGGTCGCCGACTACTACAGTACAGAAGCCACGTCTCTTCCCGGCGGTTGGGGTGACTCCTGAATGCCCTCCGGGTGGAGATGGCAGGCGAAACGCGGTGCGACGGCTCGGTTCAGCGATACATGGGGGCACGGGAGCTGGTTGTGCACGACACCAACCCTATAAGCGGGCGAGCCGGTCCGTCTCGTGGCCGCGATTCCAGCGGTGTTGCGCAGGAAGACCCGCTACCTATTCGCGTGGAAGGCAGTCTGAGTATCGCAGGCGATGAGTAAGTGACGCCGGATGGTATCGAGCGTATTTGCATTGTCGCAGTCGGGTCTCCACGACATGCGTTCATGGGATGAGCCACATGGAGGCTACAGATGAGTAATGTCGTGGCGAGAAGCAAAGCGCTGCGCGCTCGGCATGACACATTTCGAGGCGTCTTGCTTACTGCGGTAGGCCTTCTTTTCCTTGTCCTCGGCCCATTCCTCCTGTCTGCTGACGACCCCTCTAATTTCAGTGCGGACGGAATCGGGATGTTCGCTGCTGCTGAATCGCTTGCGATGGGCGACGGCCTTTCGATAAGCGCTGCCGACTACGGTGAATATCGTGGTGCGGATGGACGCACGTACGGACAGTGGGGTGTGGGTCAGTCGCTCGTGGAACTGCCCTTCGTTGCGGTGGCAAGGCAAATCGCGTTGGTTCGAAGAGAAACCGCAACGGAGGCGCGCCGATTCGCCCTTTGGGCTGCATCACTTGCTATCGCGGCAACGAAAGCTGGCGTCGTCGCGATGTTGTTCCTCCTGTCTTGCGAACTGTCCGGATCCTTGCGGCGCTCGATTTGCGTGGCATTGGCGGCCGGCTTCTGCTCCCCTCTCTGGTCTCTGGGTCAAGGCTTCAGTGAACCGTTTCAGACGCTCTTACTTGCGGTGGGGCTGTATGGTCTTCTTCGTCAGCGCATGGAGCCATGGATGCCGGGCATCGTTATGGCGGCAAGCGCGTTCGGTATGGCGCTTCTGACAAAACCACCGTTATTTGTGTGGTGGCTCGGCGGGTCGTTGTACTTGTACGTCACGAGCCGCCAGTGGCAGCGGAGTAAAAGGCGTACGTGTGGAACGGCGTGGACGGCGACTGTCGTGCTGTTTCTGGGCGCGTGGCTATATATCAACTACCAAAAATTTGGCGGTTCCCTGGCAATGGGTTACTCGCGAGGGCGGCAGGTGACCTTTGGGTTCAATACGCCGGTCCTGACCGGGCTGTATGGATTCGGCCTGTCCTCAGGGAAATCAGTGTTCCTTTATTGTCCTTTGCTGGTCGTGTCAGTATGGGGCTGGCGGGCGCTGTGGCGGAGTCATCGGGCGTTCTCCACACTGGTGTTCGGCTGCTCGGCTGTGATGACGGTGATGTTTGCAAAGTGGTGGGCGTGGCATGGAGATCACGCATGGGGGCCGCGCTTTCTGCTGCCGTTGATTGTTGTCGGGCTACTGGGCTTGGTTAGCCCGGAGATCCAGGGTCGCGTTAGGGTGGCGACGGCGGCGCTGGCAGTCGTCGCTATGGTCATACAAGTACCAGCCATATTGTTGACGCCGGAATTGTATTTTAAGTACAGCGAGCCGACGATTGCCAGGTTGATTCCGTCGTTGGCCGGGAGTGGGGGATTGGAAGCCCGGGACAATTCGTATGTCGGGCATTTCGTGCCGGAGTTCAGCCCAGTGTGGTTTCAATACGCCGCTGCGGCGCGGATGATTGAGCGGCGTGTCGGCATTCGGCTGCCGTGCCCCTGGGGTGATGGGGCTCCATGGGGGAGCCTGGGACGGCAATACGTGACCAAGTTCGACGACGGGGATCTGGTCTGGAGCCCGATGGTGCTGACGCTACCGTGGAAGGTGCGGAACGGGTTATTGGGCGCCGCGGCACTTCTGTCTATCGTTGGCCTGATGCTAATTGTGGCGAGCCGAGGGCCGCGGGGGCGATCTCGTTAAAGGAGCGGTGTGAGGGTAGGGGGCCATGTGTGGCAGGCCCTATGGGGCTGCCGATGAGGGCTGAGGGTTAGGCCAGGGCGTTGCCGAGGTCGCGAAAGGTCGTGGGATGAGCTAATGGCCGCGCGAGCGGGGCGCTTTGGCCCGCCGTTGCGCTCTCAGGCACATTGGCAGCGGCTCTT
>JADGPI010000142.1 GCA_017882525.1 Thermoleophilia bacterium | reverse complement strand
CGATGCGGATCCCCATTTCCGCGACCAGCTTCTCCATGCTGAGAGCACTGTGGACTTCGCAACCGTCGAGCGACTTTCCGATGACCGCGGGATTGGTATCGAACGCGATGGCGATCCGCAGCATCCGTTGCTGGCCGGAGAAGTGAGTCAAAAGTGACCGGCCCAGCCGCCCGACGCCCACCAGCGCCACATCCTGGCATGCGGACCCTTCCAAGAGACTACCAATGCTCTCAAGGCAGGTCTTGACCTCGTATCCGCGGTTGGGGCTGCCCGAATATCCGATGGCCATGAAGTCTCGCCGTACCTGGGCCGCGCTCACGCCTGCGAGGTGCGCCAGTTGGTGGGAGTAAACGTGCATCGTCCCGGCATCTCTCAGGAGATCCAGGAGCCGGCGGTAGAGGCTGAGCCTTCCCACCGTCTTTCGGGAGACCATCGGCTTCCCTACTTGAGCCACGATCCTTCTTCCGCGTCGGTTGTCGCTCCGGCCGGGGACCGTTACGACAGTAACACTGTTATGCGTTTCACAAATTACTCCTCGCAGTCACGGTCGTCAAGACCGGCAGGGGTGCGATAATCCTGCGTTGAAGCCATCGGTGGCGGCGCTGCGGTAGATTTGTGCGCCGTTCGGGAACATTCGGTCAGAGCCGCATGGATCCCGGCCGATCCCCGGGGCTCGAGTCGACCAGTAATCGCCCAAGAAGGACTTGAGACAACAAGAGGAGGAGCAGTCGTGAAACACAACATCTTCGGTGTCCACATCACGCATCGCACCGAACACGTGCCCGCGGTGCAGGCAACGCTCACTAAGTATGGCTGCAATATCCGCACCCGGCTGGGCATTCACGACGCCGATGCCACCAGTTGCTCGCCCAGCGGCCTGATCCTCGTCGATGCGTTTGGCGACGAGGCCACGGTCGAAGCGTTCTACGTGGAGCTCAAAGCCCTGCACGGGGTGGACGTCCAGCGCATGAACTTCCTCGAAGTGTGAGCGAGAGGACTCGGCAAAGCCTCGGCCTCGGGGTCATCCTGGCGCTAGTCCTGGCGCTTGTGCTGGTCGGCGCTCTCGCCGCCGGGTGTGGCTCGGGGACGTCTTCGAGCAGCTCGACGGGCGCGAGCACCACGGTCGCGGGGTCGAGCTCGACCACCGTGGGCAACGGAAGCAAGCTGGCCAAACTCACGTTGGTGGCCCCGCCCGGTCCGATGGCCATCCCCATGGCCTATCTCGCCGCGAACAACAAGCTTGCGGCCGTGGCTGACAAGACTGAAGTGGTGGTCTGGGAGAATCCCCAACAGCTGCAGGCAATGGTCGCTGGCAAACAGGGCGATTTCGTCACCATGCCCTCCAACAACTCCGCCATCTTCTACAACAAAGGCGTGTCCATCAAGCTGTTGGACATCACGGTGTGGAACATAACGTACCTCGTGTCGAGCGACGCGGACGCCAAGAGCTTCTCGGACATCAAGGGCCAATCCATCGCCGTGCCGTTCCAGGGCAGCGTGCCCGACCTGATGTTCCAGTTCATCGCGAAGAAAGAGGGGCTCGACCCGCTCAAGGACTTCAGCGTGCGTTACGCCTCGGACCCCACGCAGGCCTCGCAGCTGCTCTTGTCGGGCCAGGTGCAGAACGCAGTGCTGAGCGAGCCGATGGCAACGGCCGCGCTGCTGCAGAGCCAGAACGCCAAGACCAAGCTCTACCGGGCGCTCAGCTTCGATAAAGGGTGGCAACTGGCGACCGGGGGAGCGAACCTCAGCCCCATCGCCGGCACGGTGGCGACCGCGAACATGCTGGACAAACCGGCCGTCATCGCCGAGTTCCTCAAGCAGTATCAAGCCGCGGTGGACTGGATGTTGGCCAACCCGGTCGATGCCGGCAAGCTCATCGAGACTCAGTTTCCCCAGCTAGGGTTGAAAGCGGCTCCCATGACGGCTTCGCTCAAGAACATCACGTGGAAGTTCACCGCCGCCGCTGACGCCCGCTCGGATGTGGACACCTTCCTCGGACAGCTGGCGATGCTGTCCCCAGAAGTGATAGGGGGCAAGGTGCCGGACACCGGATTCTATTACCGTCCGTAACAAAGACGCCGTGCGCTTCACGAGAACGCCGCGCCTTTCAGGCGAGCGAGGCGGGTTACCAGCAATGGCCAAGACTGTGCCCAGTCCGATCTCGAAGCGTACCAGGTACGTGTACGCGGCCTTGGGCGCCGTCTTCATCGTCGTGGTGTGGCAGATCCTGTCTACGGTCATGGACCCGATCATCATGGCCTCACCGGTGGCGACCGCGAAGGCTCTGGGCCATCTCGCTGCCGGCCGGACGCTCTGGTGGCAGCTACTCATCACCTTGCGGCGACTGGTGATCGGCCTGGCGATCGGCGCCGCCCTCGGTTTGGCGCTCGGTGTCCTCGCCGGACTGCAGCCTCGGGTGCGATCATTTTTCGAACCCATCCGCTGGGTGGGAATGACCATGCCGGCCGTTGTACTCGCGGTGCTGGCTCTCCTGTGGCTTGGCCTAGGCGACGGACCAGTCACTTTCCTCGTAGCGCTTATCGTGATGCCCGGCATGTACGTCAACACCGTCGCCGGCATCCTGGCAGTCGACTCCCGGCTCTTGGAGATGGGCCGGATCTACCATTTTCCGCGCCGCTTGCTCTTCGCGGAGGTCTATCTCCCCGGCATCGCGTCCCCGGTGATGGCCGGCTTGACCCTTGCCACGGGCATCGCTGTGAGGGCCGTGGTTCTGGGGGAAGTCCTCGCCGCCACGTCCGGCATCGGGCACGCCTTCTCCCGGGCAGAGAGCTTTCTCAACACCCCGGAAGTGTTCGCGTGGGTGGTGGTCCTGCTCGCTCTCATGGCTCTGCTCGAGTTCGGCGCTTTGCGCCCCCTTAAGAGGAGAGTCACCCGCTGGCAGAAGTTGAAGGAAGGCTGAGCGCCGCGATGATCACCTTCGAACACGTTCGCAAGACCTTCGACTCGCT
>JADGPI010000018.1 GCA_017882525.1 Thermoleophilia bacterium | reverse complement strand
GAGACTGCGCTCGAGGCCGTGACCGATCCCGACGAGATGGTCAACGTCGTGGCTGCGCACCTCATGATCGGCCCCGATCGCAAGCAGGAGTTGCTCGAAGGGGAAGAGTCCGAGGCTCGTCTGCTCTTGTTGCTCGAGATTCTCATCCAGGAGAACGAGTTCATTGCTCTCGAGAACGAGATCGCCGAGCGGGTGCACGACAACTTCGAGCGCCAGCAGCGGCGGGTGTTCCTGTCCGAGCGGCTCAAAGTGCTCCAGGAGGAGCTCGGGGAAGAGAGTGAAGAAGATAGCGAGCGGGGCGGCTATCTCAGGCAGATGGAGACCAAGAAGCTCCCGGAAGCCGTGGCGGCCACCCTCACCAAGGAGATCAAGAGGCTCGCCGACCTCCCTCCGCTTTCGGCCGAGGTCGCGGTGGCCAAGACCTACTTAGACACCGCCCTGGCCTTGCCCTGGGGAGCCAAGTCGGGCTCGGAGGCGCCGGACGTGGCCGCGGTAGCCCGGGTGCTCGACGATACCCATTACGGCCTCAAAAACGTCAAGGATCGCATCATAGAGTATCTGGCCGTGGCCTCGCTGCGTGGTGGGACTCCACCGAGCACCATCCTCTGCCTAGTCGGTCCGCCTGGGGTGGGCAAGACTTCGGTGGCCATGGCGACCGCAAAAGGCCTGGAGCGCCCCATGCAGCGCATCAGCCTCGGCGGCGTGCGCGACGAAGGCGAGATCAGGGGTCACCGGCGCACGTATGTCGGCGCCATGCCGGGCCGTATCATCGACGCGCTGAAGCGTGCTGGGGTGGACGACCCCGTGTTGGTCCTTGACGAGATCGACAAGATGGAGGTCGACTGGAGAGGAGACCCGGCAGCCGCCCTCATGGAGGTTCTCGATCCGGTCCAGAATCGCACTTTTCGCGACAATTATCTCGAGCTCGAGTACGACCTTTCGCACGTGTTCTTCATCGCCACGGCGAATTACGAAGAGGACATCCCCGAGACTCTTCACGACCGGCTCGAGATCATCAGGCTCCCGGGCTACACCGACCGGGAGAAGCTGGAGATAGCCCAGCGCCACCTGCTGCCCAAGATCGCCGAAGAGAGCGGCCTACCCGGCCTGGGCACGGTCCTGACCCCCAGCGCGCTCCGAGTGCTGGTGCGCTCTTACACGCGGGAGGCCGGGGTACGCGAGCTCGCCCGTCTCATCGGGAAGATCTACCGGCGCATGGCCCGCACCAAAGTGGAAGGCCGGTCGCTGCCCCGGCGCGTCGGTCCGCGCGCCCTGGATAAGCTTGTGGGACCGGCGCCCTTCCTGGCTGCTCGTCTGAGCACCGAGCCGCAGATCGGCGTCAGCGTCGGCTTGGCGTACACGGGCGCCGGCGGAGATGTGCTACGCATCGAGTGTGTGGTTACGCCCGGCAAGGGCGATTTCCACCTCACCGGCCAGCTTGGCGAGATCATGCAGGAAAGTGTCACGGCGGCTTGGGGCTATTTGAAGACCTCGCTCTCCCGGGACCCCTTGCTGAGCAACCTGTGGCTCGATTCACCGGGCCGTGCCTACCTCATGGAGAACTACCAGTCTCCGGACATCGGAGGAGAAGAGTCAGGGCTCGGTGGAGAATCCGGGCTCTCCGCCGGTTGGAGTGGCGAGGAGAGGTCTCAGCTCCGCAGGCGGGGCCGCAGAGGGGATATCCGCGCTCCCGGCGAGCGGGGCGGCATTGGTCCGGGCGGCTTCGGCCCGGCGGTTCCCGGTTTGGAGGGAGAGACCTTGCTTCCTGGGGAGGGCGTGGAGTTGGAAGGCGCGCGCGCCGGTGAGTGCGAGCCGCCGTCCCCGTCGGACCACGAGGTGCTCTCAGCCCTGGAGGTGCGCATGCACTTTCCGGAGGGGGCCGTGCCCAAAGAAGGTCCGTCCGCCGGCCTGGCGGTCGCGATGGCCCTATTGTCCGCATTGCTGCTCCATCCTTTGAGGCCCAAGGTGGCGCTTTCGGGCGAGATCACCCTCACCGGGCAGATCTTGCCGGTGGGTGGGCTCAAGGAGAAACTCCTGGCGGCGCTGCGGGAAGGGGTGGAGACGGTCATCTTGCCGGAATCCACACGTCCCCAAGTGCAAGAGCTTCCCGCCGAGCTGAAAAAGGGGCTCGACATCGTATACGTGGAGAATTTCATCGAAGTGCTTCCTCATGCCCTGCTGGGACTGGGTCCGGAGGACGGAGAGGAGACAACGTGACAGAGGTGACGATGGCGGCTCGCTACTCGCCACACGAGGTGGAGGAGCGGCTGATGCGGTCGTGGCTCGCCCGTTCGGCGTTCCACTCCGTGGTGGACCCGAGCCGCCCCGCGTACACGATCGCCATCCCGCCGCCCAACGTCACCGGCTCGCTGCACATGGGGCACGCCCTCAACGACACCATCCAGGACATCCTGGTGCGGTATCACCGCCTCAAGGGTGAGAACTCGCTGTGGATCGTGGGGACCGATCATGCGGGCATCGCCACCCAGAACAAAGTGGAGGGCCAGCTCGCCGAGGAGGGGCTGAAGAAAGAAGACATCGGCCGCGAGGCTTTCGAGAAGCGGGTATGGGAATGGCGCCGGGAGTACGGCTCCACCATCATCCACCAACTCAAGCGCTTGGGGTGCGCCTGCGACTACGAGCGGGAGCGCTTCACCATGGACGAAGCGTACCAGAAGGCCGTCGCGAAGGTGTTCATATCCCTGTATGAGAAGGGGGACATCTACCGGGATGTGTACCTGGTCAACTGGTGTGTCCGCTGCGGGTCGGCTATCTCGGACCTCGAAGTGGAGCACGAGGACCGGCAGGCGAAGCTCTACTACGTCAAGTACCCGGTGGTGGGGACCTCGGAGGCCCTCACGGTGGCTACGACTCGCCCCGAGACGATCCTGGGCGACACCGCCGTTGCCGTCAATCCGAAGGATCCCCGGTATGGGAAATTCGTTGGCGGACGGATCGTCGTGCCACTGGTGGGACGCGAAGTGCCGGTCATTGCAGACGAGCATGTGGACATCGAGTTCGGTACCGGGGCTCTCAAGATCACCCCCGGCCACGACCCAGACGACTGGGAGATAGGCCTGCGCCATGGGCTGCCCAACATCTCAGTCATCGGCCTCGACGGGCTGATGAACGCGGAAGCGGGCGATCTGGAAGGTATGCCGGCGGAGGAAGCCCGGGAGATCGTCGTCCAACGCCTGGAAGAGCAGGGGCTTTTCGTCAAGGCCGACGACTACAGCCATGCGGTGGGAACGTGCTACCGCTGTGGGACGGTCATCGAGCCTCTTCTGTCTCTGCAGTGGTTCATGGACATGAAGCGGTTGGTCCAGCCGGCCATCGCCGTGGTGGAGGACGGAAGGGTGCGCTTCGTTCCCGATCGGTGGGGCGACGTGTACCTCGATTGGATGAGAGGCATCCGCCCCTGGTGCGTCAGCCGGCAACTGTGGTGGGGCCATCGCATCCCAGCGTACTATTGCGACTCCTGCGAGCACGTCATGGTGGCGGCGGGTCCGCCGGCAGCGTGCGAGAAATGCGGCGGCACGCTTCATCAGGACGAGGACGTACTCGACACCTGGTTCAGCTCGGCGCTCTGGCCCTTCGCGACGCTTGGTTGGCCGGACCAGACGCCGGAACTGGGCGCGTTCTATCCCACCTCGGTTCTCTCAACCGCCCGGGACATCATCTATCTATGGGTGGCCCGGATGATCATGATGGGCATGGAGTTCGTTGGCGATGTGCCGTTCCGAGACGTCATCATCCATCCCACGGTGTTGGCTACAGACGGAAGGCGTATGAGCAAGAGCCTGGGCACCGGCATCGATCCGCTCGAGCTCATCCGGGAATACGGGGCCGATGCCACTCGTTTCGGGTTGGCGTACATGAGCTCGGTGCAGGACGTGCGCTTCAGCGCGGAGCGCATCGAGATGGGAAGGAATTTCGCTAACAAGATTTGGAATGCTTCCCGTCTTGTGCTGCAAGGGGCCCATCCCGAGGCAGTGGCCGAGGTCGAGTTGAGCACGCCCGCCGATCGCTGGATATTCAGCCGCTTGGCAGCCGTCACCCGTGAGCTGGCGGAGCTGTACGACGGGTACGACTTCGACGACGCCAGCCGGCTCCTGTACCGGTTCATCTGGAACGAGGTGTGTGACTGGTACCTGGAAGTGGCCAAGACCCGCCTCTACAGCGACAGCGAAGCCGAGCGTCTTGCCGTGAGCGGCAACCTGCTCGTGCTCCTCGAACACGTGATGATCGTCCTTCACCCGCTGATGCCGTTTATCAGCGAGGAGGTCTACGGCAACTTGCCGCAGGTCCAGAGCGGCCTCCGGCCGCCCAGTCTCCTTGAAGCGAGGTACCCAGAAGAGCCGGCCGCCTGGCGCGATCAGGCCGCTGAGGACGCCATGGAGGCGTTCACCACCGTGGTGAGCGGGCTGCGCTCGGCCCGCGAGGAGCTCGGCTTGGCCCGCGACGTCACCGGAAAGGTGCACGTCTTCGAAGCAGAGCCGGGAGCCGCGGCCGCGATCGCTGGACAGTCGCAAGCCTTTCGCCAGCTGTGTGGATGCGAGTTGGCCGGGGTTGTCACGGTCGAGAAAGACAAGCCGCAAGGGCGGTACGCCTCGATCGAAGGTCCCGGCGTCATCGCCCTGCTCGACCTGGGAGGCCTGGTGGACGTCGAGCGGGAGCGGGAGCGACTGCTCGCGAAGGCCAAGAAGGCAACGGCCGAGGGCGCTAAAGCAGAGACCAAGCTCGGGAATAGTGGCTTTGTGGCCAAGGCTCCGGAAGACGTCATAGCGGAGATACGGGAGCGCCTCTCCCGCTCGCAGGCGATCCTCGAGGAGACGCGCCGTCAGTACATGGAACGGATCGGAGAGGAACTTCCGATGGATGGAGGTCCGCGCTCGTGAGCACGGCATCGTGCGATCCGCAGGAAGTGTGGGGCTACATCCAGAGTCTCGAGCGACTGGGGACCCGGCTTGGCCTGGAGAGAGTGACCGGGTTGGTGCACGCGCTGGGTGATCCCCAAAGGGCTTATCGTTCCATCCACGTAGTGGGGACCAACGGCAAGACTTCTACCACCCGGTTCATTTCCGCGCTGCTCGAGAGACACGGGTTGCGCGTGGGCTCGTACGTGTCCCCGCACCTCGTCAGCCTCGCTGAACGGCAGATGGTGGACTCGGTGCCGATGACGGACGCTGATTTCTGTGCTCTCGTGCAGCGCGTGAGGGCGGCCGCCACCGAAGTCGAAGCTCAGTTGTCCCCGGGGGAGACACTCACCCAGTTCGAGGTGCTCACCGCCGCGGCGCTGCTCTATTTCAAAGAGCAACGGTGCGACGTGGCCGTCATCGAAGCCGGGTTGGGCGGGAGGCTCGACGCCACTGCCGTGATCCACTCGGACGTCCAGGTAGTCACGAGCATTGGGATGGAGCACACCGAGCTGCTCGGCGACACGCTTTCTGCGATCCTTCGGGAGAAGGCGGCCGTCATCCCGGAGAGTGGCAAGACAGCGGCGGGCTATCTAACGCCCGAGATCCGCGCCGAACTCAGGGAGATCTGCGCGACTCGAGGCGCCGAGGCTCATTTTCTCGATGACGACATCATCATCCTTGGCGAACCTCGTGGGGATTCATTCGATGTCTTCGGGCTGCGCGGCTGCTATACCGACCTGCGGCTCTCGGTCCTGGGGAGCTACCAGAGGGCCAATGCGGCTTTGGCTGTGGCGGCCGCGGAGCTCTTCTTGGACCGTGAGCTCGACCACGAGCCCACACGGCGAGCGCTGCTCGAGACCAAAGTGCCTGGGCGGCTGGAAGTGATCAGCACGCAGCCGCTATGCATCTTCGATGGCTCGCACAACCCTTCGGGTATGGCTGTGACCATGCGCTCGCTGGAGCAGATACTCGAACGGCGGAGGCTGATAGCGGTGGTCTCCATCTTGGGGGACAAAGACGCCTTGGGGATGCTAGAGCTGCTCGCGCCGCAGTGCGACATCGTCTTCGCCACGGAGAACAGCAGCCCGCGGTCCCTGAGGGCCGACGAGCTCGCCGAGATCGTATCCGGCATCGATGATGGCCCCGAGGTTTTTGTGGATCCGGACCCCCGCTCGGCGATGGTGAGCGCCTACCGGCTGGCGAGCTCCAATCAAGTCGTTCTCGTCACGGGCTCATTGGCCCTGATCTCAGACCTGAAGCGTAGCTTGGGCTAGAAGGCGGAGGATGGTGGGGATGGCCTCGGCAAAAAAGAGGGGGAAAACCGGGCACCCGGTCCTCATCACCGCCCTCGTTCTGCTGATTATCGTCGTGGTATTCTTTACCGTCGGCTATGTCCTAGCGAGAGTTTTGATCTAGGAGCGGGAGTTGGACAATTTCTTCGCGACAATCAGCAAGATTGCTGCCTCGCACTGGTGGGTAAACGCACTCTACGTCCTGGCTTTTCTTATCGGCGTGCTATGGCTGGCACTGGTATTCTGGACCCTCAAGGATGCGCGTAAGCGCATCGATGACGCGCTCATCGTGGCTGTTGCGGTCGCCACTTCGTTCATCCTGCCGTTCGTGGGTACCGTGGTGTATGCGATTCTGCGGCCGGCCGAGTATCTCGCGGATGTGCGGGAAAGGGAGCTCGAGATGAGGGCGATCGAGCAGGAGCTGCACACTTTGCGCGCCTGTCCCTCGTGTGGTGAGGTTATCCGGCCGGATTACCTAATGTGCCCGAGTTGCCGCCGACCTTTGCGCTCCCCCTGTCCCACGTGCGCGCGGGTGCTGGAGCCAGGCTGGAAGATCTGCCCGTATTGCGCGCAGGACCTCAAGGTCCGCCGGGTACCGCTTCCCGTGGACGAGCCCACGGCGCTGGTCGAGCCCACGGGGCTCGTCGACAGCCTGTAGTAGCTTCGTCGCTGTCGCAGTCGACCACCGCGCAGCGCCCTCGCAGTATGGGTATTGTTGGTCGTGCAAGGGCTCTTTGGAGCCCTTTTGTTTGCATGGGGCTCTTATTTGGAGGCTCGAACGGTTCCAGGACTTGACTACGGAGGAGGAGCGCGATCGTGGAGCGGACGTTGGTTTTGGTGAAACCGAACGGCGTGGCAAGGGGTCTCGTGGGCGAGGTGGTCAGCCGCCTCGAGAGGCGTGGGCTCACGGTCAAAGGCGCCCGGATGCTCATGGTCAGCCAAGAACTGGCGAGCCGGCACTACGCCGAGCACGTGGGCAAGAGTTTCTACGCAGATCTGGTGTCGTTCATCACGTCTGCTCCCGTTTTTGCCATGGTGGTCGCGGGGCCGTCGGTGGTAAGCGTCGTCCGGACCATGATGGGGGCCACGAACCCGCTGGACGCGGCGCCGGGCACGGTCCGCGGCGACTTTGGTCTCGACATGGGACAAAACGTGGTGCACAGCTCCGATAGCCCCGTCAGTGCCGAGCGGGAGATCGCGCTGTTCTTCTCCGAAGAAGATCTGGTTCCCTGAGGCCGACGCACTGATCTTGCCGTTCCCCACCGTGAGCCAGCGCGATCCATGATCGATACCAGGCCCGCTCTCCCGGCGGATTTTCAGCTCTTCCTCGCTTCGCAGTCTCCGCGGAGGCATTCTTTGCTGCGCGAACTGGGAGTCGCGTTCACCATTGTCCCCTCGGACGCGCAAGAAGTACTGGATGGCGGGCCCGCGGAACGTCTGGCCGAGGCCAACGCGCTGGCCAAGGTTGAAAAGGCACGCATTCCCGCCGGCGCCCTTTCCGGCGCGTTCGTCCTGGGCACGGATACACTTGTGACTGTGGATGGGCGGGTCCTCGGCAAACCCTCATCGAGAGACGAGGCCCGCGAGATGCTGCAGCTTCTTTCGGGGAGGCGGCATCGGGTGGTGTCGGGGGTGGCGCTGGTGCGGCGGGGTCCGGAGGATGCCGGAGCCGAGGCGAGCACCGGTTCGTCCGGGAAGAGGCGGGTGACTTCCGCGATCACAGAAGTGAACTTCGAGCGCCTATTGCCGTCCGACATAGAGGCCTACCTCGCCTCGGGAGAGTGGAAGGGTAAGGCCGGGGCCTACGCCGTCCAAGGCTTAGCGGGACTATTCGTGGCAGGGGTGGATGGCGAGTACAGCAACGTGGTGGGCCTGCCCTGTTGCCTTCTCTCTCGCCTTTTCCGGGAACTGGGATTCGACCTCTTGGGAAGAGTTTGGTACCGGCAGCAGCCCGAGTCGCTATAATGACAGGGTCGTGCGTCCGCGAAATCTGGGGCGCGACCAAGTAGCACCCGACTGGAGGCAGCACAATAGCCTTTACCGAGTTCATCACTGGCTTCGCCGGGCGGGACATGGCAGTCGACCTTGGGACCGCGACGACGCTCGTATACGTTCGAGGGCGGGGGATAGTCCTCTCCGAGCCTTCCGTAGTCGCTATCGACTCTCGTACCGGTGAGGTACTGGCCGTAGGGCAAGACGCCAAGCGGATGCTTGGCCGCACACCGGGCACGATCACTGCCATCAGACCTCTTAAAGACGGCGTTATCGCCGACTTCGACGTCACGGAGCAGATGCTCCGGCATTTCATCCAAAGGGTCCACCAGAATCGCTGGGCCCATCCCCGCGTAGTAGTGTGCGTCCCCTCCGGGGTCACCGGTGTCGAGCGCCGGGCCGTGGAGGAAGCCACGATCAGTGCGGGCGCTCGCTCCGCTTACCTCATCGAAGAGCCGATGGCGGCCGCGATCGGCGCGGGGCTGCCCGTCGCCGAGCCGACCGGCAGCATGATCGTCGATATCGGTGGAGGCACGAGCGAGGTGGCGGTCATCTCACTCGCAGGCATCGTGGTCGCCCAATCGGTGCGGATCGGTGGCGACGAGTTGGATGAGGCGATCATCGCCTACATCAAGAAGGAATATAAGCTGATGATCGGCAGCCAAACGGCTGAGGAATTGAAGCTTGAGATCGGCTCGGCCTTCCCGCTCGAGCAGGAGGAGCAGGCTGAGATCCGGGGCCGCGACCTGGTCACCGGGCTTCCAAAGACCCTCGTGATCTCGTCAGAGGAGGTAAGGGAGGCTATCGCGGAGCCCGTGGCGGCCATCATCGACGCCATCAAGGCCACTTTGGACAAGACGCCACCCGAGCTTTCTTCAGACATCATGGATCGCGGCATCATGCTGGCGGGTGGTGGCGCGCTCCTGCGCGGTATGTGCGAGCGGGTGCGGGAGGAGACGCAGATGCCGGTCAACTTGGCGGAATCACCGCTTACATGCGTGGCCGTCGGCTCAGGGCGGTCCCTTGAAGAGTTCGATACGTTGCACCGGACTTCACAGAGAGCGAGGAGACGCCGCTACTAGTTGGCGGAGGTCGATATGCCGCGCAATAAGGTAGCCTGGCGGCGGCTGGTTTTCGTCGCCTTGATCATAGCCTCTTTAGCCTTGCTCACCGTCTCCTTCCGGGAATCGAGTTCGGGTCCGGTCCACTCTATGCAGCAGGCCGGGCTGAGCGCATTGTCACCGTTGCAGTCGTTCGGGGCCAGAGCCGCCAAACCGTTCCAAGATGGCTATCACTGGGTGACGACGCTCTGGTCCGCCCACCGGGAGAACCAGAAGCTTTCGGCGGATCTCCAGAAGTTTCAGGGCGAGGCCGTACAACTCGAGGAATTGAGCCAGGAGAACGATCGGCTCAAAGGCCTTCTGGACATCCGAGATTCCACGGTGTTCCCCGCAGGGACCGCGTTCAAGGTGGCGATGGTCGTCGGCAAGGCGCCGACGCAGTGGGAATCGTGGGTGCAGATCGACAAGGGCTCCGCCGACGGCATCCAGGTGGATCAAGCGGTGGTAGGAGCGACGCCGGTGGAGGGAAACACGTCGCTTTCCGGCAAAGGCCTCGTTGGGAAGGTGATCTCCGTCACCGCCCATACGGCCCAGGTCCAACTCATAACCGATGGCGAGTCGAGCGTGGCGGCAACGATCGAGGGTCCGCGGGCCCAAGGCATCGTCCAGGGCTCGACCTCTGGGAAGATCACGATGGACTTCGTGGATAGAGACCAGAGCGTGGATCCCAAGTTTGTTATCGTCACCTCCGGTTTCGGAGGCGTCTACCCCAAGGGCATCCCGGTAGGGATCGTGGCCAGCGTAGGGGGAGAGGACGTCAACATCTACAAGCAGATCGAGGTCCAACCGTTCGTAGATTTCCGCGTGCTCGAAGAAGTCATGGTCATCACCGGGGCCGTCAACCCGGTCGGTACCACCACGACCACGGGGACCGGCAACGCGATCGGGCCGGGGAACACGACCGGGACGACCGGGACTACAGGGGGCGCCGGCATCACTAGGGGCGTCGGCTCGGGCTCAACGGGCAGCACGAGCACCACCGGCACTACCATCTCGTCAGGCACCACGAGCACGACGAAAGGCCTATAGCACATGGGTCGCAAAGAGCTGGTGGGGGCGGGGAAGTTCGCTCTCCTTCTGGTGATCGCGATAGTGCTTCAAGTGGTGGTGACATCCCGCATCACCGTTCTAGGAGTGACGGCCGACCTGTTCGTCATCCTCACGGTCATCATGGCGGTGAGCCGGGGCTCGCTCGTGGGCGCCGTGTTCGGTTTCGTTGCCGGCCTACTCGCCGACGTGGCCTACATGCAACCCTTGGGGATCCATGCGCTTATCTACTTGCTGGTGGGGTACCTAGTGGGGATGTTCGTGGCTCGGTTCGAGACAGGCACGCCGTGGGCCGTGCTTCTCCTGACCGGGGTCTCTTCCTTTCTCGCCCAGTTCGTCTTCGGCGTATTCCAGTTCGTCATCGGCCCGCGGGCGGCTTTCTTCTCCATGATCGGCACCCAGATGATCCCCGAAGCGATTCTGGACGCGTTGTTCGCGGTGCCCATCTATCTGCTCCTGATGCGGGCGCGCGTGATCCCGACCCCCAAGGTCGAGCCCACTATTGGCAGCAACAGAAGTAGCGGCCAATGATCCTGCGACCGGTCAAGACGCGGCGGCCCACGGAGGACGACTCTTTCATCGGCATCAGGGTCGGCGTCCTTCTCATGATCGGCCTGGCGCTGTTCGGGGTGCTCGCATTCCGTCTTTGGTTCCTGCAGATACTCACGGGGGACCAATATGTGGCCTCGGCTCAGGTGAACCGGGAGCGAACCGTCAACGTGGAAGCGCCGCGAGGCGTCATCTACGACCGCAACGGCAAGGTGCTGGTGCAGAATCGCGCCGGCCTGAGCGTGGGACTGCTACCTATGGACATGAAAGATCCCAAAAAGGACCCGCAGGGCTTCCAAGCCGAGATGTTGAGCTTGGCCGGCGTGCTCGACATGTCCGTCCTCGACCTGCAGAAGGTCTACGACAAGGCCAAAAAGGACCCGTTCGTAGAGACGGTGGCTAAAGACGACGTTTCGCAGAGCCCGGTTCCGAACTCCAACTATTCGGTAGTGGATTATCTGAAAGAGCACAGTCTGGATTTTCCGGGGATACGCGTGGACACGTCGTTCCTTCGTAGTTATCCCGACAAGGCGTTTGCGACTCACGTCTTGGGCTTTGTCGGGGAGGCTACGCAGAGTGAGCTCGACCAGACAGGGACTCAGCTCAAATCGGGGGACACCGTGGGCAAGGACGGCGTCGAGAAGACGTACGACTCGCTGCTTCGGGGGTCGCCGGGTCACAAGACGGTGGAAGTGGACAACCTAGGACGGCCACTCAAGTTCCTCGAAGATGTGACTCCAACCGCGGGGAACAATCTTTACCTCACCATCGATAGCGAGCTCCAGAAGGCGGCTGAGCAAGCTATCGTCGATGGCATCCGGCGGGCTCATACGGACGGTTTCAAGAACGCCGATGGTGGAGCAGTGGTGGCTCTTGACCCGCGCACCGGACAGGTGCTCGCCATGGCTTCCTATCCCACATACGACCCCTCGCTGTGGGTAGGTGGGATGAGCCAGCAAACCTTCGACGAGTTGAACGCCAAAGCGGCTCACAATCCCTTCGTCGATCGTGCCATCGCTGGCCAGTATCCGGCCGGTTCCACTTTCAAGCCGTTTGTCGCCGGTTCCGCGCTCATGGCGGGCGTCATCACCCCGGACACCTTGTTCCCGGCCAATGGCAAGTTCACCAAGGCCGGCACGACATGGAAGGACTGGAACCCTGCGCATTTGGGCGACGTGAACCTGGCCCAGGCGTTGATGCAGTCGATCGACGTGTATTTCTACAACGTGGGCTATCTCATGTACAACCAAACGGGGTCGCTGCTCAAGGATGGACTGAGCAAATTCGGTTTTGGTGAATCGACCGGCATCGACCTCCCCGGGGAGCTGGTAGGACGGGTGCCCGACAAGGATTGGAAAGCCTCGTTCTCCGCGAATAAGACCCCCGAGCAGAAGGCTTGGAAGCCGGGCGACGACATCAACCTTGCTATCGGGCAGGGTGACCTATTGCTCACTCCACTCCAACTCGCCGTCGGCCTGTCCGCCATCGCGAATTACAAGCCGGCGCTCGGGTACGGGACTGTGTGGGTGCCTCACGTCGGTCTTCAGATCACGGACCCCTCGGGAAACGCCATCCATCAGATCGAGCCGGAGTCACGCGGCGAGGTGCCGCTGGCGGCTGACTACATGGCGCAGATCCAGCGGGGTCTCAGACTCGTGGTGTCCGATCCGGCGGGCACGGCTTACAAGGCCTTCAAGGGCTTCCCAATCGCGGTGGCCGGGAAGACCGGCACGGCCCAGAAGAAACCTGGGGATGACTACGCCTGGTTCATGGGCTACGCGCCGGCCAACAATCCGGAGATCGTCGTGGTAGCACTCATTGAGCAGGGCGGGCACGGCAGCTCCATCGCGGCGCCTATGGTGCGGCAGGTCATGGAGGCCTATTTCCACACGAATTCGACCGCTCCCGGAAGTATCGTGCCGACCGAATGAGCGGGGGCACGGACATCAGGCGGAGACAGGGTACGAGAGGACACCTCGCATGAACCGCGAGATGAAGATACTGAAGCAGGGGCACGAGAAAAGGCCGACTCTTGGCTTCTCTCTCGGTCACTATTTGCGGAGCCTCGACTGGATCCTCCTGGGCGCCACGTTGGCTCTCGCAACGTTCGGCATGCTCATGATCTATTCGGCCACCCACGCGGATACGAACATCTCAACCCCGTACTACTACGTGAGGTCACAGGCGGTGGGCCTCATTATCGGGTTGGTGGTGCTGGTCGGTCTGAGCATGATCAATTACCAGTGGTTCCGGCGCTACCAGAGATACATCTACGCGCTGGTTCTGGGACTGTTGGTCGTCACGCTGTTCATCGGCACGGTGCGCAACGGATCGAAGCGCTGGATAGATCTGGGGATCTTCGACCTCCAGACCTCCGAGTTGGCCAAGTTCTTGCTGATTGTCTCTTTCGCCGCGCTTCTGGCTGAGGGGGTGGAACTTCGCCACCGTTTTCGCTTCGTCATCGTGGCGGTCGTGTACATCATGGTGCCGGCCGCGTTCATCTTCACACAGCCGGACCTGGGGACCGCGATCATCCTCATCATGATCCTTCTCATCATGCTCGTGGTCTGGGGCATCCGGCTCCCCCATCTGGGCATCCTGGCTGGGGCAGGGGTGCTTGTGTCTGTCTTCGCCCTACGCGTCTTGCCGGGTGCGTTCGGCGTGCATCTGCTCAAGGGTTATCAGCTCACGAGGCTGACAGAGTTCCTGAACCCATCACCGAATCCGAGCGGCGCCGGGTACCAGCTCTACCAGAGCAAGATCGCTATCGGCAGCGGCATGTTCAGCGGGAAGGGTTACCTGAAGGGCACTCAGACGCACCTCAATTTCCTGCCGGCTCACCACACGGACTTCATCTTCTCGGTCATAGGCGAGGAACTCGGGTTTCTTGGCTGCATGCTGCTGCTCGTCTTGTTCGGGCTGGTGGCCTGGCGCGCCTTCCGGATCGCACGTATGTCGCGTGATCTCTACGGGACGCTCATCGCGTCGGGGGTGGCGGGGGTCATGATCTTCCAGGTGTTCTTAAACGTGGGCATGACTATCGGCATCCTTCCGGTTACGGGCGTCCCGTTGCCCTTCGTGAGTTTTGGGAGCGCCTCCTTGATAGTATTCTTGATGGCTATCGGACTGCTGGAGAGCATACATGTGCACTCTGTCGCGGCCGAGCCCAAGTAGGCGTTCACCCCGTAAGCGACCAGGAGGCTGCTCGTGGCAAGGTTGCAGGCAAGTCTCTCCCGAATAATGGACGCCTACAAACAGGTGTCCTCCACAGCGGACCAGTCCGCCAGCATCCTGCTGGCCGGCGACTCCGGTCTTGTTGCCGCGGCCCAGCAGCAGTTCTCCGCCGGGGGGATCGTGCCCGCTACCTGGGTGGGGCCGCTGCATGAGATGGCGGAAGTCTTGTCTGGGCCCGGCGAGATCATGGTGCTCTTCATCAAGGCCGATCAGGAGGCTGAGGTCGAGCGACTTGTCGAGGATCATCCGCTCAAAGGGGGATTGGTGCTCGCGGTCGACGAGGGCCCGGATGCCACCGGCCGTCCGACGTACCAAGGCAAGAGACGCGCGCGCATTTCTTTTTCTGACTCGTCGCACGGCTGGCACGGGCTGTTCGTCGCGTGCGCGAAAGTGGCGGCCGAGAGGTCTGTCGCGCTGGGGCGTAGGTACCCGATGATCAGAAACATCGCAGCCGGACAGGTGATCCAAAGAACGGCTCTGCAAAACGGCCTGGTCGCCCTGGCTTTCATCATCCCCGGGGCCGACATGCCGGCCATGACCTTGAATCAAGCGAAGATGGTGGTGAACGTCGGCAGCATGTATGGAGCGGAGCCTAACCAAGAGCGGGCGCTCGAACTGGTGGTATTGATCGGTGCCGGCTTTGGTTTTCGCGCGCTCACCCGCAGGCTTGTGAAGATCATGCCGGGTTTGGCCTGGCTCATCAGGATCGCACTCGGGTACGGCGCGACCCTGGCGGTCGGCCGGGCGGCGATCGTATATTTCGAGAAAGGCGCTCCCGCGAGTACGAGCCGGGTGGTCGCGCTCGTCCGCAGCTTCAAGCGTTGAGCGACCCAGCGATCCAAAACCGTTTCCGGCGCATTCTTGGCCGGGTACAGCAGCCGGCGCGCTTGGTGGGCCAGGAGACCGGCTCTGGCCCGGGCTTCAGCGGCCGGCCTGACGAGACCAGATTGGTCCTGGGTTTTCCCGACACCTACGAGATAGGAATCTCCAACCAGGCGATCCAGGTGCTGTACCACGTCGCTCGAGGTGTTCCCGGGGTCGGCGTGGAGCGCACGTACCTTCCCTGGGTGGACGTCATCGCTGAGATGAGGAAGGACAGCGTTCCCCTCCTTACCCTGGAAACGTGGAGCGCGGTGTCGAGCTCTCACCTCTTAGCCTTCACCCTCCAGCACGAGTTCAACTACACGAACCTTTTGGAGATGCTCGATCTGGTCGGGATCCCTCTGCTCGCGGCGGAGCGAGCCGAAAGCGAGCCCCTGGTCATCGCGGGAGGGCCCGCCACCGCCAACTTCTTTCCCATGGCCCCGTTTCTCGACGCGGTGGCCGTGGGGGAGGGAGAAGCGATGTTGGTGGATATCCTTGACTGTGTGGGCGAGGGACGGCGGCAGGGCACGGGTCGCGGCGAGCTGAAGACCAGCCTCAGCCGCATCCGTGGCGTCTTCGTGCCCGGCGTGAGCGAGACCGTGCGGAAGCGGTCCCTGCCCCGCTTGGAAGGCGCGCCATATCCCAGCGCGCCGCTTGTGCCCCTCACCGCGGGAGTGCACGACCGGGCGTGGGTGGAAGTCATGCGAGGGTGTACCCGGGGGTGCCGCTTCTGCCAGGCCGGCATGTGGTACCGCCCGGTCAGAGAGCGCCGGCCAGAGAGCGTCCTGGCTTTGGCCGGAGAGGTGATGGCGGCCACCGGTCACCAGGAGCTGGCCTTCGGTTCTCTATCCACCACTGATTATTCGGCAATAGGCGAGCTTCTGGACCGCACCGCCCAGACCTACCCCGAAGTCAAAGTCTCTCTCCCGTCGCTGAGGGTGGATTCAGCGGCCGTGCGCTTGGCGCGGCTCGTGTCGCCGACCGGCCCCTCGGTCACCCTCGCGCCCGAGGCGGGCAGCCAACGCATGAGGGATGTGATCAACAAGAACGTGACCGAGGAGGACATCCTCGGTGCGGCGGAAGAAGCCTTCCGGACCGGCCGGACCACTCTCAAGCTCTACTTCATGATCGGGCTCCCCACCGAGACCGACGAGGACGTCTTGGCCATCGCGGACCTGGTCGCGCGGTTGCGCGACCTTGGCCGAAGATGCCTGGGATCGCGCTCTTCGCGGCTTCAGCTCAACGTGAGCATCAACAACTTCGTCCCCAAACCGTTCACTCCATTCCAGTGGTCGGGTATGCCCGCCAGGGATGTCCTGCAGCAGCGTCAAGCCCTCTTGAGGTCGCGCCTTCGGTTGCCGGGCGTGCGGGTGGCGCTCCACGACATCGGGAAGAGCTATCTGGAAGGGGCCCTGGCTCGCGGTGGCGAGGAGATGGCGCGGGTGATCCTGAGCGCTTGGGGGCGAGGAGCCCGCTTCGATTCCTGGACGGAGCAGTTCAAGGCGCAAGCCTGGGACGGAGCCCTGACTGACGCCGGTATCACTGCCGAAGACCTGGCCTGCAAAGAATACGCACACGACGACCTGCTTCCCTGGGATCGCATACGAGGAGTGGTGGGCGCCGAGTTCCTCTGGAGGGAGCGGCTGCGGGCGTTGCGGGGCGAGACCACGTCCGACTGTCGCCGGGAGGGTTGTCAGAGTTGTGGCGCATGTCCCGCGGCTCCGGGCAACGATCTTGCTGAAGCCTCGGCTCCGCCGGCTTCTT
>JADGPI010000141.1 GCA_017882525.1 Thermoleophilia bacterium | reverse complement strand
TCGCGGAAGAGGTCGATCTCGAACTGGGTGCCTGTGTCCAGCCCGATCTCGCCTATCGCGACCACTCGCTCGTGCTTGAGGAACTCCGGCAGCTTGGCGAGACAGGTCTCGGCGTCTGCATGGTTGACTCCGAAGAACGGAACGGACAGTGAACTGAAGGCTTCGTAACCGAGGGTCTTGGCGGTGGTCGCCTCCATGGTGAGGAAGCGCTCCCACAATAGTAGGACGGTGTCGGCATCGTGGCTGCCGAGGAACATGTGCGGACTTGGGATGACCGCTGCTTCCATGCCCATCATCACCAGCTTCTGAAGCTGTACGTCCTCGATCATGTCGGTGTGCAGGTGAGCGTCGATGAATCTCATACTTCAGGCCTCCATAGCCGGTCGCCGAAAGACGAAGTCTCTGCTTGTACCCCCTAAGTGGCTTGAATCGTAGCATCCCCCAGCCCCGATACGCGACAGACTCGGTCGACTCACAAGCCACCCCCCGGCAGCGCGGGCATAGTGGAGTCGTAGAGCCACGAATCGATGAGCGCGTGAAGATCCTTGCCCGAGATCTCCTGCACCAGCGAGACGAAGTCCGCGGTGGTCACATTCTTGTACCGGTAGCGGTCGGCCCACGTGCGCAGGATGCGGAAGAAAGCATCGTCCCCCACGGTGAGTCGCACGGCGTGCAGTGTCAGCGCTCCCCGGTCGTAGACCCCGCCGTTGAAGAGGTCGTTCGCGGGCGCCTTGCCGGGAGCCGGCCATTTCTGAGAGACGACGGCGTCGCGAGCGTCGCTCACCTGTTTGTCAAAAGCGGCCTTGCCCTGACTATGCCCGATCCACAACCAACTGCAATATGTAGCGAATCCCTCGTTCAGCCAGATGTCGCTCCAGTGCGCCAAGGTGACACTGTCGCCGAACCACTGATGGGCCAGCTCGTGCGACAGGAAGATGGCATCGCCCGTGGGGTCGGTCATGTCTTTCTCCACCACGTTGCGGCCGAAAAGCGACAGCGTCTGGTTCTCCATGGCCCCCTGCGTGTCGGCGTCCGGGACGGCCACGCCATAGGACTCGAAGGGATAGGGCCCGAAGGTGTCGATGTAGTACGCGAGAACGTCGCCTGTGGACGCAAAAGCTTTGGTCGCGGCGTCCGCCAGGCCCTCGGCGAAGTAATTGCGGATAGGTACCCCGGAGGGATCCTGTGGCTCCTTGAGAACCAACTTCCCGATAGCCACCGCTGCCAAGTAGCTGGCCATCGGTTCCTTCATCTGCCAAACGAAAGTCTGGCCGGCTCCGTTGGCAATGTTCTGAGCCAGCACCCCGTTGGCCGCCGCCACGTAACCCTCGGGGACGGTGATCCGGAACGTATATGTAGCCTTGTCCAGCGGAGTGTCGTTGACGGGAAACCAGGTCGCTGCGCCCTCGGGTTCGTCGAGGGTGAAGATGGTGTCGCCGGATCTCTGCCAGCCAAGGATGGAGCCGTCGGCCGCGTGCAGCGGCTGCGGCGTCCCGGAGTATGCGACAAGCGTGTCGAAGGTGCTTCCAGCCCGCAGCCGAACAGGAGGTGAGATGATGAGCTCCTGTCCCTTCCGCTCGAATCGCGCTGCGCGGCCGTCGACCTGGACGCTCTTTACGTGCAGTCCCACGAAGTCCAGATCGAAAGAGTCCAGATCCTGCGTCGCCGCGGCCCGCACGAGCACTGTGCCATCCACCGGTCCGGCGGCCGGGTCGACCGTCAGGTCGATGTTGTAGTCGAGGACGTCGTACCCCCCGTTTCCCATCTGGGGAAAGTAGGGATCTCCGGCTCCGGCCGGTCCGGCAAGCTTGCTCCCGCATCCGGCGCAGACTGCTAGTAGCAGCGCGCAGACGGTCAGCAGCATCGTCAGGGCAGCGAGTCGTACCATGCGCGGGCGAGTCCCCCCGCGCATGAGCCTAAGCGCCGCGGCCTCGGAATCGGCTGAGCCGGCCGGTAGGGACCGGCTGTGTTTTTCCGTCCTCCCAGGCGTTCTGGCCTCCTATCGGCCGCCGGCGCGAAGCCACGCCTCTCCCCACAAGACCACTGACAAGAGCTCAGCCTGGATCTCGGACCAGCGCGGGTCGTCGCCGCGGCCCGAAAAGGCCTAGTCTTGGACCGCTTCAGGTGCCTCGACGAGCGGGCCACTGCGCTTGCCGCGAACATACCACCAGCCGCCTATGATGCCCAGGGCGCACAGCCCGGCCATTTCCATGATCATGGCCGGCACGCTCTTCTCGGCCAGAGCTCCCACCAGCGCGCTGCCGATGGGAGTGGTACCCACGAAAAGTAGCGCATACATGCCCATCACCCGGCCCCGCATGTCTCCCGGGACTATGAGCTGCAGGCGGGTGTTGGCCGTGGTCATGAACAGCACGCCGCAGACACCCATCAGGAACACCAAGATGGCCGTGACCGGCTGCCAGCGCGACAGCCCGGCTACGAACAGGAGGCCCGTGAACACTCCCGCCGACGCAAGCAGAAGCCTCTCCGTGGCTACCCCCCGGTACGCGACCACGAGGCCGGCCACCACCGAGCCGATGCCCATCGAAGCCAAGAGCAGGCTCAAACCGGTGGCGCCGGAGTGCAGTACGTACGTGGCGAGGAGCGGCAGCATGGTCTGGAAGTTGTAGCCGAAAGTACCGACCGCCGCCGTGACCAGGAGGACTACTAGCACGTCGGGCGTGGCCGCCGCGTAGCGCAGACCCTGCCGCACCTGTCGGAGCACGCCTTCATGCGCGGCACGCGGCGCCGGGAACAGGTGGGCGCTCCTCATCGCGGAGTACGCGACGATGACCGCCACGAAGCTGGCAGCGTTCAGGTAGAAGCACACCGCTATGCCCGCGGTGGCGATGACCACGGCGCCGATCGCGGGACCGATTATCCGGGCCACGTTGAACTGCATCGAGTTGAGCGCGACCGCGTTCGGCAGCTCGTCTCTCCCGACCATCTCCGCGATGAATGCCTGGCGTGTGGGCATGTCCACGGCGTCCACGGTCCCCCGCACCGCAGCCAGCGCGTATACGAGAACGACGCTGATCGCGCCGGTGGATGTGAGAACGGCCAGCGCTAGAGCGACGGCGAGCTGGGTGGACTGCGTCCCGATGAGGGTGGCTCGCTTGGGCAACCGGTCTGCGAGCACCCCGCCGATCAGTGACAAGAAGAGCGCGGGCGCGTAACGGACGGTCATGGTCAAGCCCAAAGCCAGCGGAGAATTGGTGAGTCGCAGGACAAGCAGCGCCAACGCAGTGTCCTGCATCCAGGTGCCTGCCAGCGAGATCAGCTGACCCGACCAGAAGAGGCGAAAGTTGCGGTTGCTGAGCGCACGGAACCCGTGGCCTACCGCGCGAGCGCTGTCTAGAACCGACCTCATGCCCGGCTGCCTAAGCGCCTTTCAGGTCTTCGGGCTCGCCGGTCTCCCGCACGATGGCCGAGGCACGAGCGAGCTTGTCGAGCGCTGCGATGACCTGTTCCAGGTCGTCGCCCAGCGCCCCGGTCATCTGGTCGAAGAACGGCTTGGAGTGCTCGGTCAACTCTCCCGCCACGGCACTCCCGGCTTCGGTCAGTTCAAGGGGTATCTGCCGGCGATCGTCCGACAATTGGCCGCGTGCCATCAGGCCTGCATCCACCAGCTTGGCCACAAGCCCGCTCGTGGTGGACACGGTTATGCCAAGGGCCCGGGCGAGCTGGCCCGTGGTCGCGCCAGGAGAACGGCGTACCTGAAATAGGATGCGAAGTTGGGGAAGAGTCAGCCGCGAGCGCTCCCATTGACGCAGGCGTAGGGTATCCAGTTCCCGAACAGCCCGCCAATAGGCCTCATGGAAGCGTTCGCTCGAAGGAGGTGGGGATTGAGCTGCCATCGTGGACAATATTATACGGCAGCACCGTACTATGCGGCAATGACGAACTATCCTGGGCGCGGAAGTCGGGCTAGATATCTTTTGAGTAGACGGTGCAGCGCCGCATCATGCGAAAGCCCAGTTCTTCGTACAGGGCTCGGGCTTCCGGATTGTCCACATTCACCGAGAGCATGGCACGTGAATACCCCGAGGCAGCCGCGCGACGCAGGTTCTCTGCCAGAAGAGCACGGCCGATTCCCTGGCGCCTCCAGCCCGGCTTCACCCCCGTCTGAGTTATCCACAGCCAGCGCTGGGAACCGTCCTCCTCGGGCTGTTCGTGGCACACAGTGTAGGCTATTGGTTCGGCGCCCTCGCGCACCAGCAGGGAGAGTTGAGGGCGGAAGTCCTCATCCCGCGGATTCGCAAAAGCCCGATGCCAGTCGGCCCCGGTCAAACTGCTCCCCGGTCGGGTGCCAAAAGCATCGTCGTATATGCGGAAGAAATCAGCCGCGATCGTCGAGCTCCAATGCTCTGGCGCCAGCTTCGGCGACGGAAGCCCAGCATCCGCCCGCTGGCAGCCTCCGAGCTTCAGTTCCATGTCGTCTTCAGCGTGCCGAAATACGAAGGCATTCTGCTCGAACAGCGCCTGCGCATCGGGCGCCCGGTCGTAGAAGAGGATCCGTAAGACCTGGGATCTCCCTCCTGGCAGTGCGGCCAGCCACCGGCGACCGTGGCTCTCCATCGCTCGGAGTAATTGCGAACCGATGCCACACCCCCGGAACGCCGGATGGACCCGGCCGTCCAGATAGACCCGCGACTCAGGGCCCTTTTCGTCGAGCTCTACCCAACCGGCCGCCGCGATCCGCGTGCCCGCCGGGCCCGTAACCTCAACTAGAAGACCCTCGCAGCGGGCTCCATCTGGCCCGCGCACGGGGAGGACCTCGCCGAGCTCGCCCGCAGGGAGCGGCTCGGAGGATCGGAGCCTGGGCTCCCACGCCGTAAGGGCAGACCGGTCCGTAGCTCCGTCCACGTCTGCGCAGTCGGCTTCGAAGCAAAGCAAGGCTGAGATGTCGGCCGCAAGAGGGGGGCGCCAGATCAGATCCTCGGGGGCCATCACACTCAGCGGGCCAGCCGCGTGACTTCGTCCCGTTCGAACACAGGCCACAGGGCCTGATGACCGTCGCATTGGGCATCGATGCCTTCTCCAACCTCGAGCACCTCGCCGATAACGGTGACCTCGATACCCGCGGCCCGGATCGCCGTCACAAGCGAATCCGCTTGACCAGGATCGCAACTGAGCAGCAATGTCCCCGAGCCGAGCAGGCCGAGCGGGTCGAGGCCGAGCTCGGCGCAGATCCGGCGCGTCTGCGGAAATATCGGGATCCGGTCGAGGTGGACCCGGAGCCTGTGTCCGCCGGCAGTGCCCAGTTCCACGAGAGCCGCGGCCAATCCGCCTTCGGTGACATCGTGCATCGCGCTGACCCCCGTGAACTCCCTGGCTATCTTGGCCTCCTCGAGGATGCTCACGCGATCCAAGAAACTCCTGCATTCTTCGATCTCGGCCTCGGTCATCCCCGCGGCGGCCAACCGCGCGCCATACTCCCTGGCGATGAGCCCGGTCCCCTCCACGGCGACTTGCTTGGTGAGGAGGATCGAATCCCCCTGCTGCATCCGCTTCTTGTCCACGAGTTGGCGACGAAGGGCCGTTCCCGCCATCATCCCCACCACCAACGGCCGCGACACGGCACTCGTTATCTCCGTGTGGCCGCCGCAGAGGGATATCCCCCAGGGGTCACAACTCGCCTTCAGATCTCGCACCACAGCCAGGATCTGAGAAGCGGTAGAGCCCGGCGGGAAGAGCAAAGTGGCCAAGAACCAGCGAGGGGTGGCGCCGCACGTGGCCACGTCGTTGGCATTCACCAAGACCGCATAACGGGCAAGGGAATCGGTGGCGAGCGTGATGGGATCGGAAGTGAGCACCAGCACCTCCGAACCGCCGAGGTCGACGGCTGCCGCATCCTCGCCGACGGCGGCGCCCACGAGCAGCGAAGGGTCCACCGGGGCGATCGCCGCAAGCGCTTCGCCGAGCAGATCCGGCGGCAGCTTACCCGAGCTTAGAGGTAGACCGAGGTGGACTACCCGGACGAGCTCGGAAAGGTCGTCCACGACGAAATCCACGTCCGCTGGAGGAGACTCGCTCCCTTCGTTGGTCAAGAACGCAGTGAGCGTGCCGGCCAAGCGCCCCGCCTCGATGTCCAGTTCGTGATCGCCGACCATGAGCAGACTTTTCGGCTCCAACTTCCACTGTTCGGCCGCGTAGAGGAG
>JADGPI010000140.1 GCA_017882525.1 Thermoleophilia bacterium | reverse complement strand
ATCTGGGCCGACATCGAGGCCTTCCTCCGGAATCCGGGCGAGTTGCTCACTCGGCTCGAGGAGGAGGCCGAAGAAGACACGGCCGAAGTAACGATGAGAGAGCAGCGCACCACCTTGCGAACAGCGCTTGCCGATAACGCGCACCAGCGCGACCGCCTTCTCGACCTTGCCCAGAGCGGACTCCTGGAGAAAGAGGAACTGGCGGAGAGACTATCCGACCTAACGAGCACGAGAAAGTCCCTCAGCGAGCGCCTGAGAGCGCTTGAGCCGGCCGAGGAGGCCCGGAAGGACCCAGAGGCTGCCGAGACCTTAGCGCGGCTTCAGCAGCGCCTCGATGAGGGTCTTACCGACGAGGAGCGATCCGAGGTTGTCAAACTCCTCGTTCGCCGCATAGTCATCCACACGGAGACTGGTCCCGACGGAAAAAAGCGTGCCCGCGCTGTTGCGGAGTACCGATTCCCGACACAGGCGCACATGTGTGTAGTCTCGACCGACAAAGGCACGGATTCATCGCAGCGACAAGGGTACAGTCAGCCGGGAACCTACACGTGCCGCTCCGCCGGCTGATCGACACATACCCCTCTTCCAACGGCTGGCGCAGAGCTTCAAGGGCATCGCGTGAGAATTCAGGCAGCTCATCTAGGAACAGCACTCCCCGGTGAGCAAGACTCACTTCCCCGGGTCGCAGCATGACGCCCCCGCCGATCAGCGCAGCGCGAGAGGCCGTGTGGTGTGGCGCGCGAAACGGTCGCTCTCGGGCAAGCCCTACCTCCGACTGGCGGAGGCCGGCGACACTCCGGACACGAGTGACGTCGAGGGCCTCGTCGCGAGCCAGAGGGGGTAGGATGCCGGCCAACCTGCGCGCCAACATGGTCTTCCCAGCCCCGGGTGACCCGACCATGAGCAGATGGTGGCTTCCAGCGGCCACGACCTCGAGCGCCCTCTTCGCATGGCCCTGGCCCGCGACGTCAGCGAGGTCGAGCAGAACGGGACTCTCCTCCGCGCCCGCCGCCGCGCACAGGCGCACCCAGCGTCGCCCTCTCTCCACGACCCGCTCACGCTCAGTCGAGCAACTGAGCACCACGACCGCCTCCCGCAGGGAGCGGACGCCGGCCAGCGGCAAGGTCGTGACCTGCGCCGCCTCGACGAGGCCGGCCGCTGGTACGATCAGCAGGCCCACCCGAAGCTTCTCTGCCGATTCGGCTACGGCAAGCATCCCGCGTGTCGGGCGGATAAGCCCATCCAAGGAGACTTCACCGACGGCGGCGACCCCTCTGACTGAATCGATGGGCAGGAGCCCGCACGCCGCCAGCAATGCCAGCGCCACGGGCAAGTCAAAACCGGAGCCTTCTTTGGGTACGTCGACCGGACTAAGGTTGATGGTGATCCGTTTGGTGGGCAGCGGCACCCCGCTGCTGGCAGCCCCGGAACGTATGCGCTCCCTAGCCTCGCGTACTGCGGTCCCCGGCAGCCCCACCACAGTCATCCCCGGAAGTCCAGACCTAGCATGGGTCTCGACTCGCACGGGAATGGCTTCCATGCCTATCAATGCGAAACCCCAGACCGAAGCCATGCCCATGGCCAAGTCTCCTCCGTTCCTTTTGCCTACGCCCCGCGGCCACCCACTAGGCACCGCCGCCCATCACGTCGGTAATATGCTCCAGGCGCGTTGGCTGGCCAAAGCCGTCCAGGGTGACTGCCATCGCGTCGAACCGTACCGCGCATGGAAACAAGCCGTTCTCCGAAAGCCACCAAGCAGCAGCAGCCCGCAATCTCCTCTCCTTTCTCGGACCGATGGCTTCGAGCGGCTCCCCGAACGTGGAGCCGGACCTAGCCTTCACCTCGACTACTACGACGCATTCCGCGGAGCGGCAGATGATGTCCAACTCGCCCAGCGGAGTCCGCTGGTTGCGGGCCACCACGAGATAGCCGTGGTGGCTCAAGTGGGCGGCGGCATACTCCTCCGAAACCCTCCCCCTTGCGACGCTCTCTCCGCTCGCCTTCGTGCTCATCCCGAACCTCCATCGTCTCGTGGCTCAACGACGATAGCGGCGGAGTGAGCGGCCCCACTGCAACTTTGGCTCTACTCTGGCGGGCAGACCCCCGGGCCCGGAAGCGATACGATACGAAACATGAGCGTTGACAAATCGGCCCTCTCCGTCGCCAAGGGCAAGCTGGTGCCCCGCGAACCGACGACGGTGGCCCAGGCCCCCGATACCGCATCGTTCCAGGCTTTGGTTCTCGATCACTATGCGCGACACGCCCGCGACCTGCCCTGGCGCCGAACCCGCGACGCTTACCACATCCTGGTTTCGGAGATGATGCTCCAGCAGACACAGGTAGCCCGGGTGCTGGACAAATACGAGCCGTTCGTCAAGGCCTTCCCAGATAGTGCGACCCTCGCGGCTGCCCCCCTGCAGAAAGTGCTCCTCTTGTGGCAAGGTCTGGGCTACAACCGCAGGGCGGTGGCTTTGCATAGGGCCGCGCAGAGAATAGTCGACGAGCACGGGGGTGACGTGCCGCAGTCCCCCGTGGAGTTGCTGCGTCTACCAGGCGTCGGCCCCTCCACGGCGGGCGCCGTCTGCGCCTTTGCCTTCGGCCTGCCCACGGCTTTCGTCGAGACGAACATCCGCGCCGTCTTCATCCACCATT
>JADGPI010000139.1 GCA_017882525.1 Thermoleophilia bacterium | reverse complement strand
CTCGCATGACTGTCCCTGCCGCGACGCCGAGATCGGCCGCCAGTTGCCGGACGGACGGCAACCGGGTCCCGGGTGCCAGGGCACCGAACGCAATCGCAGTCGCGAGCTGCCGGTGCAGTTGCTCGTACGGCGGGGTGGGGTCTCGAGCGTCGACCCGCAACGCGAGAGTCATGACGGCTTCACTGTTCCGCCGCCCGGGACCAGGATGAGCACCGCGCACCACGACGCGACCGCAAGTGAGCCCAGTGCCACCAGCCCCAAAGCCCCCGCGGCAAGTATGTAGCGGACCCCGTGCTCTGCCATCCCGCCAACCGCGCCGGCTGCGCCGAGAGTCACCCCGAGTAGGCTGACGCACACCGCCAGGCCGACAGCGGCCACGATACCCTCGGCGGTCTGCCTGCGCAGCGCGTCGTCGGCCGGGACGAGTTGGGGATCGGCACCGTTCCGAGGGCGCCGAGCCGTCAGCCACAGCCCGATGACGCCCAGTGCCAGGACGATCGGCAGCCCGATTGGGAGCATCGAGGTGTAGAAGGCGCCCGGGAAGGGGCTGCGGGTGCTCCCCACCGTGACGACCTCCGGGCCCGTTTTGGTCAGGACGGTTTCGGTGCCGGTCACGGCGAACGCCCGGTAGAGCCCTAAGCTGTCCGGGCTCGCTGCCGAAGTCGTCCAGGCCGCCGATGCGATCAGGATGACGAGAAACAGCAACACGGCAACCGTGAGGCCACGGGGCAGGTAGTCCCTGACCCGGCGGCGCTCGACCCCGGCGACCCCGGTCTTGCGGGCGCCGCCGTACGCCAGCTGTTGACCGATGATGACCGCGAGAACCAGGACAGCCCCCGCGGCGGCGGGAGCGAGGAACAGTCCTCGGCCAAGCTGTCCCAAGCTCGCCACTGCAACGAACACCATCACGCTGGCCGCCAGGCCCACATAGCGGGCCGTCACGGTCGAGCGGCGCAAGGCGACGAGGCCAGGGTACCGGTCCGCATCAAACACGATCGCCCGGTTGCGACGCACCGCCCCAACAATCACGACAACCGCAAAGATCGTCACGATGATGGGCACCAGAATCAGCGACATGCGCGCAGCCACTACTTCCTCCTTGTATCAAGTAAGCGACACAAGCAGCATACGCGATGCCAAACTATGTATCAAGTCTCTGATACAAACTTCCTTCGCACTTCAAAGGGGGCACGGAGCCTTCGGCGTTCCCGGAGGCCGTCCGCGAAAGAAGAAGGCTTCTTAGAAAATCGACAAGACCGTCGGGGCCGGGTGGACCGTAACAGAGGAACCGGAGCCAGGGTGTAACACGGGTGGTGGACTTGATAAATCCGTTTGACCCCGAGTCGGGCGCTTCGTCTACTTCCACCGTGTCCGCGACCCGGCAGGGATGGGCGAGCCGGCGATCAATGCGCTCCTGATCCATCTTCTAATGTGAGAGAACGTGCTCTAGACCACCGGGGTAGGCAAGCGGTCCGCAGACGCTTGACGGATCGAAAGGCGACATATGCAGTCTGGTCAATCCCGGTACAATGAGCGGCGCGGAACGGGGTATTCTGCTGCGCGGGCGCTCTTTGGCCGGTTCCGGCGGGCGACACTATCGGTGTTATGCAGACACTCGTGGGCTGTTTCGGTGGAGTTCTGCAGGCTGGATAGTGCTTGTTGACCAGCAAGAAAGAGGAACAAGAACGCCGTGAATCCGAAGATCGTTATTAGGAGCGAAACCGATGCCGATGTGAGCGCGATAACCGAGGTGACCGTCGCCGCGTTCAAGACCTTGGAGATCAGCAACAACTCGGAGCAGTTCATCATCGAAGCGCTACGTACCGCCAAAGCTCTCGCGGTATCGCTGGTCGCAGAAATGGATCGCCGAGTGATAGGGCATATTGCTTTCTCTCCCGTGACCATTTCCGGCGGCACACCAAACTGGTATGGACTTGGACCCGTTTCCGTCTTGCCGGAGCACCAACGGAAGGGCATCGGTAAAGCACTGATAGAAGACGGGTTGTCACGCCTGCAAGATATGAATGCTCAAGGATGTTGTCTTGTGGGACATCCGGATTACTACACGAAATTCGGGTTCCGAAACATGTCGGGACTTGTGCATGAGGGAGTGCCACAGGAGGTCTTCTTCGTCCTGTCTTTCGACGGGCATACTCCGCAAGGCGCCGTCGCCTTCCACGAAGGATTCAAAGCGGATGGCCAACAACAGGGTGCAGGCGACGCTTTGCAGCGCGCCTGACCCGCGGGCGCCAGAAAGAGTGGGAGACGTCCCAGACGCGTCAGGTCGCATTGTCACGCCAATCCCCCGAGAGGACCGGTGCTCTCGCGTTGCCAGCACAGAGCATCCGTGCCGCTAGGAGATATCGCGCTCCCTGGGCCCGCGGCTTCCGGTGTTGTCGCGGCGGCTCTCGTTGTCGCCGGGGTTCTTGTTGCGCGGAGGAGTCGCCGGAAGTCGCCGCCAATGTAGCATGAGGGAGCGCCCCGCTTCTGCCTCACTTTCCCCTACATGGTGACCTGCCTAGTCACCTGCCAAGTTCCCTTCATGCTCGCGCCGCTGCCGGACGAACTTATCGTCCCAGAGATCACCAAGGTTTGGTTGCGAGTCGCCCAGTGACCGTCCCAAGTACAGGGTTCGCAGGCGTCCAGTCAATACGGTCTCGTACCCCATCAACCTTAACCAGAGGGTGAGTCCGCAGGTAAGAATGTGCAGAGTATTTCACACTGGCAAAACAGGATTGAGCCTCGAGAGATCACAGAATGAACCATCGACCGGCGGGCGGCGAGGAGAGCCCCGCCCTTACTCGAGCGGCGTTGACGCTGCCGCACCCGTCTGCCAAGATGGCCCCGGCGTGGCCTGTATGATCACCGCGGCCGGAGGATGAGCATGCCTCGTCTCACAAAGAGTCCCTCTTTCGGACTTCGTCACCTTCCCGGCTAGGGCTTGACCGGGACTCTACCCAATTCCGTTTGGGCGCAGCGCCGCGCACACTGCGAGTTTCGTCGATATCGGCCATCGTCGAGGGCCTAGGTCTCTTGTGGAGCAAACCTTTGAGAAAAGGAGAAATCATGGAGTGCCCGGTTTGTGGAGAAAGACTAAGGGAGATCGAACGGTACGGGACTACGATCGACCTCTGTCCGGGATGCAAGGGCTGCTGGCTCGATCGCGGGAAGCTCGAGAAGATAGCGGAGGCGGGCGCTAAAGATCCGAGGGTCGTTCCCCTTAGTGGCAACGCGGATGATCGGGCCGACCATCAACAAGACCACGACGACGACGATCACGACCGTCACGATGGCGACCGCGGCGACCGGGAAGGTGGGGGCGGCCAAGGCAAACCGAAGAAGCGCAGTTCGCTCCTGGGTGACCTTCTCGGTGGCCTCGGAGGCGACTGAGACCTGAGCCGGCGGAAGGGCTAGCTACCCACGCAATAACATTTGGGTTTTGCGCTTGGCCTGGAGGACAGTGACGGCTAGCCCCCGAGGGGCGCATACCTACCAGGCAGGGCTATCGCGACGAGGTCGGAGCGCCAGCCGTTCGCGCGGATCGCCGGAAGAAGGAGGAAGTCCCTGAAAGGAAACCTGAAGCGCGGTCTGCTCCTGTTTGCAGGTTATTGCTCACTTGCTTTGGGCCTTGCAGGCGTCGTGCTGCCGCTTCTTCCCACAACGCCATTTCTGCTGTTGTCCGCCTACTGCTTCGGCCGAAGCTCGAAAAGAGCCCAACGTTGGCTGTTCGAGAACCGCGCCTTTGGACCCTACATCCGCAGCTACATTGATGGCTCAGGTCTCCCATGGAGGGTGAGGGCGGCCGTGATTGCGTTGCTCTGGGTGACGATCACGGCCTCGGTCGTACTGGCGGTCGACGCTGTCGCGGTCAGGATCGTCCTCTTAGTCATTGCGGTTGCCGTGACGGTTCACGTTGCAGGGCTCCGCTCTCGAGCAGGGAAACGCTCCGCTGGCCGCGACGCCGTCCAAACGCCTTAGTCCACCCCTGAACTCACCCTTAGCCCGGTGCACGATGATGACATCCAGCGGACAGAATGGACCATCGACCAGGGAGGGGGAGGGGTGTCTGCGTTGCTGGATGGCGCGCGCACGCCTGAGGTACACTCTCGCCCCTGGAGGACATGTTGCCGTTGAGGTGAAGAAGCGATGAAGCGTTTGATGAGCGGGAATGCCGCACTGGCTGAGGCAGCGGTGCTTTCCGGATGTACCTGCTATTTCGGGTATCCCATTACCCCTCAGAACGAGCTCACGGAATACATGGCAAAGCGGATGGTCGACGCGGGCGGAGTGTTCATTCAGTCCGAAAGCGAAATCGCTGCCATCAACATGGTCCTCGGAGCGTCCGTGGCGGGGGCACGGGCCATGACATCATCGAGCGGGCCCGGCATCAGTCTCAAGCAGGAAGGCATCTCCTATCTCGCGGCCGACGAGCTTCCAGCGGTCATCGTCAATATGGTCAGGGGCGGCCCGGGCATGGGGAACATCTCGCCGGCACAGTCGGATTACTTTCAGGCGACACGTGGGGGCGGCCATGGTGATTACAAGACCATCGTCCTTGCTCCCGGGTCCGTTCAGGAACTGACCGAGGTTGTGCCTCTCGCCTTTGACCTCGCGGACAAATACCGCAATCCTGTCATTATCCTGGGTGATGGGATGCTCGGGCAGATGATGGAGCCCGTCGACTTTGACGGCTTGATACGTCCCCCTGATTATGAGAAGGACTACATTCTGACGGGAGCCAAAGACAGGCCGCCCCGAAAGGTCCACTCCCTGATCTTCGACACCAAGCTCCACGAAGAGCATAACTGGAAGCTCTTCCGGAAGTTCCAGCGGATGGAACAAAACGAAGTCCGATACGAGACCTATCTGACCGATGACGCCGAAATGGTCGTCGTAGCTTACGGAATCGGCGCGCGGATCGCCAAAGGCGCCATCAAGCGACTCCGTCAGGAAGACCTGAAGGTGGGCATGATCAGGCCCATCACGCTCTGGCCCTTTCCTGCGAAGGCCCTTCGGGAGATGGCAAAAACGGTAAACGACTTCTTTGTCTTCGAGCTGAGTGCCGGGCAGATGGTGGACGACGTAAGGCTTTCGCTCGAGGGAAAAGGGCATGTCCATTTCTACGGAAGGCCCGGAGGCATTATCCCAACCCCTCTCGAGCTCTCTAGGATCATTTCGCGTCATTGCTATCAGGCACAGGCCGGAGCAAAGAGGAAGAAACGATGAAGACAGTCTACGCTCGGCCAAAGCTTCTGAAAGAAGCGCGCTTCCATTACTGCCCGGGGTGCGGTCACGGCATCATCAACCGGCTTCTCATGGAAGTGATCGATGAGATGGACCTTCAGGAGAAAGCCATATGCGTCGCCCCGGCCGGGTGCGGCATGCTTCTTTACAACTACTTCGAGATCGATGTCCTCGAATCGGCGCATGGCCGTGGGGCCGCCGTGGCCACGGGTATCAAACGGGTGAGACCTGAGAACCTGGTGTTCTCCTATCAAGGTGACGGCGACCTCGCCGCTATCGGCACCGCTGAAGGGTTCCACGCCGCCAACAGGGGCGAAAACATCACGGTGATCTTCGTGAATAACGGCGTATACGGCATGACAGGCGGCCAGATGGCGCCGACGACACTTCTCGATCAGGTGACGACCACCACCCCCGCGGGGCGGGACTCCGTTATTGCCGGTCATCCCGTACGGATCTGCGAAGTCTATTCCATGCTCGACGGCACATCCTATCTTGAACGCGTCGCCGTCAACTCGCCACCGGCGGTCGTGAAGACAAAGAAAGCCATCGCCAAGGCGTTCCAGCGGCAGCTCGACGGGTGCGGCTTTTCCCTTGTCGAGATACTTTCCCCCTGCCCGACCAATTGGAAGATGGACTCTGTTGAGTCCTGCGAGTGGATCGATGAGGTCATGAGCAAGCAGTTCCCGTTGGGCGTCATAAAAGAGGTGCCATGCTCGTAGCAACCCTATTTTCGGGATTCGGGGGACAGGGCGTTCTCTCCATGGGATCGACACTGGCCACCGCGGCCATGCTCGAAGGAAAACACGTGACCTACCTGCCGGCGTATGGCGTAGAGGTTCGGGGCGGTACTGCCAACTGCACTGTCGTCGTTGCCGATGAGGAGATCGCTTCTCCTGTGGCATCCGAGCCGGAATGTGTCGTTGCCTTGAACCAGCCGTCTTTCGCCAGGTTCCAGGGCATTCTCCAGGCCGGAGGTCTTCTCTGCGCCAACTCGTCTCTCGTGAAGACCGATTCGGCGAGGAGCGACATAGAGATCCTCGCGATCCCCGCGGGCGAACTTGCGGAACAAGTGGGCACCATCAAGGTGGCCAACATGGTCATGCTGGGCGCCCTCGTGAGGGCAAGCAACATGATCTCCTATGACACCATGTTAGAAAACCTCAGCGCGATTCTCGGCGAACGCAAGTCGAAACTCATCAAACTCAATAGGGAAGCCCTGAGTCTGGGGTATAACTACATCAAGGAGTAGGCTCATGGTCATCAAACAATTATCCGTGAGCCTCGACAACGTTCCGGGGACCTTCTCCACTATCAGTGAGCTATTGGGGCGCGAGGGCGTCAACATCAGGGCTATCTCTGTGGCCGACACCTCCGACATCAGCACGGTACGCTTCGTCGTGGATGACCCTGAAAAGGCGAAGAACATCCTCATAGGCCACGGTTACAAGCCCAAAGAGACCGACGTGCTTGCCGTTGAGATACCGGACCATCCGGGCAGCACGAACGCCGTGCTGAAGCCGCTGAAGGCCGCCGGCATCAATGTCCACTACCTCTATCCCCACCTGGGAAGGATCGATAATAACGCCATCGTCATCCTTGGCGTGGATAGGACAGAAGAGGCGGAGAAGGTGTTGGCCCAAAACTGGGTCAAAACATTGGGGCGCGAAGTCTACAACGTCTGAGATTGTTGCCGCTCCACGCCCGACCTCCGATCATCCGGGCCACTCGCTCCGGATCGATCTGATCGGCGACGGTTCCCTGCCGCTACCCGCAACCCGCAACCGCGCAGAGAGCGCTGGAGTAGGGTTTGCCGCCGGCTGGTTGAAGGAATACCAGGAGAAGTTGCGGCCACGCGAGAGGTAGGGGGCCTTGATCATGGAGAGAGAGGCGAAAGCCGCTCGCCCGACCTCCGAACAGGCTGAGTCGACATGCGTAGAAACGTCGCTCCCCACGGCGCATGACGCCCAGAGCGCAGACGTTTCTTTCCCTGTCATAGGTATCGGTGCGTCCGCCGGAGGCTTGGAAGCTGACGGGCAACCCCAGCAGTCTGTGGAGTCCAAGGCCCAGAGCACCCTGAACAAAGTCGTGATCCTCCTGCAGGCGCAGACGGGAAATGACTTCTCCGAATACAAGAAGAGCACCCGCGAGGGGCGCTGGTTCGCAGTGCGCATCATGCCGTACCGCACCTTGGAAAACGTGATCGACGGCGCGGTCATAACCCTCATGGACATAACCGCGTCCAAGGTGCTGGAGCCGGACCTGCGTGAGAAGGAACACGAGGTCCGAGCGCTCCTCGCGAGCAAGGCCAAGACGCTGGAGACGGCACAATGAGGCCGCCCAAGAAACGCGATCGCGCACTTGGGGCGGCTGGACGCGGATGTCAACTACCTGGAGAAGCCTTTTTCTCCGGAAGCACTGGCTAGGCGGGTGAGAGAGATGCTGGATGCAACAAGCTGAACCGGGTGGCGAAGGATCTGCCATGAACGTCCATCCGGAAACCGAAGCGCGCATCCTCGTTGTGGACGACGAGCCGGCTATCGTCCGCCTGCTCGTGAGGGCCCTGCAGGCCGCCGGCTACTCGCAGGTTCGGGGGATCACCGATTCCACTGAGGTGCCCGGCTATCTCGACTCCGTCTCTCCCGATCTCGTGATACTCGATCTCAACATGCCCGGACTGGATGGGTTCGAGCTCCTCGAAGAGATCAGCGCCAGAGTTTCGCAGGACACGTTCCTGCCTGTCCTAGCCGTGAGTGGCTTCGCCGGTCAAGACGCCAAGGACCGCGCTTTTCGGGCTGGGGCCAAAGACTACCTGGTCAAGCCCCTCAACCTCCCTGAGCTTATTCTGCACGTTGTGTCGCTCTTGGACACACGGTTTCTGAGCCTTCGCTTGCATGAAGCTCGGGGCAAGATGGAGCGGCTCATCGGCCACCAGATGGAGGAGTTGGATCGCAGCCACTCCGAACGCCAGCGTGCAGAGAAGGCACGGAAGGCGAGCGAGCAGCGTTTTCGCCAGGTGTTCGACCACATGAGCAGCGGCGTGGCCGTCTATGAGGCCATCGACGGGGGTGAGGACTTTGTCCTCAGGGAACTCAATGCGGCGGGGCGGCGGATCACGAAACTGAAGCGAGTCAAAGCCGCGGGCCGCCGGGTGACGGATGTGCTTCCTGGCGTGGGCGCGCTTGGTTTGCTGGACGTCTTTCGGAGGGTTGAACGGACTGGTACTGCCGAGCGACTGCCGGCCGGGCTGTATCAGGACAAACGTCTCACTTTTTGGGTGGAGCACTACGCTTCTAGGCTTCCCTCGGGCGAGATTGTCGCCATATTCGACGATGTCACCGAGCGGAAGCGGGCTGAGGAAGAGTTGCGACTCAAGGACTACGTGTTCCAGTCGTCGCTTAATGCGGACAGCATCGCCGATCCCCACGGGATCCTCACTCACGCGAACCGGAGCTTCTTGGCGGCCTGGGGCTACGACAGTCTGGAACAGGTCATCGGCAGACCCGTATCCGACTTTGTCGCAGACCCCGGCAAGGCCAAAGAGATTCTTGAAACTCTGGTCGCGAGTGGAGCCTGGGAAGGTGAGTTTCTCGCTCGGAAAAGGGATGGAGCCACTTTCGTTGCGGAATCCAAGGTGACAACAGTCCGAGGTCTTAGCGATGAGCCGATCGCTCTCTACTACTCCGTTACGGATATCACTGCCCGCAAGCAGATGGAGGAGTCGTTGCGGCTGACGCGCTTTTCGCTGGATCGCTC
The DNA here is from genome assembly GCA_017882525.1 of Thermoleophilia bacterium. Taxonomy (GTDB): domain Bacteria; phylum Actinomycetota; class Thermoleophilia; order RBG-16-64-13; family RBG-16-64-13; genus Chersky-299. Next base: position 11,443 of record JADGPI010000139.1, on the reverse strand, counting down.
GGGCGTGGGCGTGATGTGGCTGGACCTTGAGGGGCGCGTCCGCGACGTGAACGAATACATTTGTACTCGACTTGGTTACTCGCGTGACGAGATGCTCAGCTTGCACGTCTTCGACATAACCGTCGGCGTCCTGCCCGAGAGGTTGCTCGAACGTTGGCGCGAGCTAAGGGAGAATGGGCCCTTGGTTTTTGAGCGAGAGTTCAGGACCAAGAGCGGAGAGGTATTCCCGGTCGAGATAGACTCCAGCATCCTCGAATATGAGGGCAAGGAGTATGACTACGGGTTCGTTCACGAGATCTCCGAGCGCAAGAAAGCGGAACAGCAACTGGCCGATAGCGTGGCGCGCCTTCGTGAGTCGGAGGCCAATATCATTCGAGTGTTGAGTTCGGTCACCGAGCTCCGTGACCCGTATACCGCTGGGCACCAGCAGCGAGTGGCGGAGATATGCGTGGCCGTCGCCGAGCGGATGGGGCTGCCCTCCGACCAGACGCGGGGACTCGAGGTGGCGGCGCTCCTTCACGACGTGGGTAAGGTGTCGGTGCCTATCGAGATCCTCTCGAACCCCGGGTTGCTCTCGCCGGCGCAGCGCACTCTTGTCGAAGGTCACGTGGAGGCGGGATACGAGATCCTGCGCCCCATCAAGTTCCCCTGGCCTGTGGCCGAGATCGTCTTGCAGCATCACGAGCGCCTGGACGGGAGCGGCTATCCCAATGGGCTCAGCGAGGATGCGATGGCCCTGGAGGCCAAGATCCTAGCGGTCGCGGATACAGTGGAGGCCATGACCTCCCACCGGCCTTACCGGGCGGCCCTCGGGCCGGGGGTCGCGCTTGAAGAGCTCAGGGCTAACCGTGGGACCCTCTACGACAGCTCCGTTGTGGACACGTACCTCCAGTTGCACGAAGAAGGCCTGGGCTACCAGGCTCCCGAGCCGGAACCGCATTTGCCGCGGTTCCTCCACTGAACCGGCCGCCGCCGGATCCACCGGCGCGCTCCGCGTCTAGCTCGCCGTCGCGGCCGCTTGCGCCTGTCGGAAAGTCGCGATGAACCGCATGGCGTAGTCGTCGCGGCCGAGTACGAGGTCGGCGGACAAGATGGCGAGTCGCACCTGGGCCGCATCCACGGTGGGGCAGGTGAGTCCGGCCTCGATGGCCATGGCGAGGTACGCGCCGTTAAGCGCGATGCGATTCGGCAGTCCGTGGGAGATGTTGCTGCAGCCCTGCGTCTGGTTGACTTCCAGGTCCGCCTTCACCCGGCGTACCGCTTCGAGCGTGGCGAGCGCGGCCTTAGTGTTCGCCCCCAAAGAGAGGGTGAGGCAGTCGATGATGACGTCCTCGCGGGGGATGCCGATGGCTTCGGCGCGCTGCACGATGCGGTGAGCGATGGCCAGGCGGGTATCGGCGTCGTTCGGGATGCCCTTCTCATCCAGTGTGAGGCCGATCACCGGCACCCCGTACTTCTTCACAAGAGGCAGCACTTGAGCGAGAGAGGCTTCCTCCCCGGTGACCGAGTTGACGATAGGCCGTCCGGGGCACACAGCTAGGGCCGCGGCCAGGGCCTTGATGTTGCGGCTATCGAGACACAAGGGCGCGTCGACGGTCTCGGAGACGGCCTGGACGGCGAGAGGCAGGAGGGCGAGTTCGTCCACGCCGGTGGCGCCCACGTTCACGTCGAGGATGTCGGCCCCGGCGGCCACTTGGGCCAGGGCTTCCTCGCGGACTACACTCAAGTCACCGGAGCGCAGGGCTTCGGCCAGGCGTTTCTTGCCGGTGGGGTTGATGCGCTCGCCGATCAAGACTGTCGGCCTTCCGCCGCCGATGATGACTTCCCGGGTCGCGCTCGATACACGTGTCTCCACTTTCGTTCTATCCCTTCGTCTTGGCTTCGAACAGATGCAGGAAGCTAATGGTCTCCCCGGGCGGGACGACCACGATCTCGCTGTCCCTCTCTCCCTTGAGGAGCCGCTCCAGGAGCTGCACGGAACCCGGTACGATGACGTGCTCGAGTTCGATCTCCTCGGCGTAGGCCTGGCTTTGCTCGATGCAGTCGGATAGGTCGTAGGCTTTGGTGTCGATTAGGCCCACGCGCTCGTATCCGCTGAACAGGGTCGCCCGCAGTTGGGCAGCCCGCTCGGCTCCGTAGCGTTCGGTCCACTCCTCGAAGGCCTGGTGCACCGAGCTGTTGTGGCGGAACCAGCCGCGGGTGAGGTAGTAGCTGCGGCAGTCGCGCGGGATTTCCTCGCGACTAGTGCCCTGGTTGAGAAAGAGCGAGATGCAGTCGTCCACCCGGGGGAACACGAGGCTCATGTGTTTGGCCACGAGGCCCTGCAGAGCTTGTCCGCAAAAACCGAGGGCGAAACGCACCTCGTTTGCCGGTGGCACAGTCACCTTTTCTTGCCTCTCGGCGACCGGTCCCCGGCCGGGACAGACGGAAGGGAGACTGACGGCAACGCCTGCCTCCGCCCCCGCGTCCAGCTGATCTATCAGCGCTTGGAGCGCCGCCTTGAGCCTCTCGGGCCGGTCGTGCAGGCCACTCTCCACCCATACTATCGGGGGCAGGCTTTCGGGAGGAAGGCCGTACAGGGCCAGCCGGACCTCGTCCTCGATCATTTCACAGGCCAAGATCACCGTGCCGGACACCAAACCGTTCCGTTCCACGCGCGGGACCGCTCCGCCCGTGGCATCCAGGGACGGGCGTTCAGTAGACACCGTATTCCTTCGCGGCCTCGACCATCGCACGGAGGTTGTCATCCCTGCCCGAGTCCCCGCTGGCGCCCATATTGAGGATGAAGCCCCCGCCATCGCCGGCAACGTGGATAAGCCTGCGGACATAGTCGGTGACCTCCTGGGCGGAGCCGGCATGGAGGAGCGAAAGCGGCACGTTGCCTTCGAGGCAGGCCACCTTGCCGATGGTCTCTTTTGCCCTCGCCATGTCCGTCTGGTCGAAGAGCCACACCGTCTTACCCTTGGGCAGATCTGTGATGATCTCGAGCCGGGAATTGTAGCGACCCTCGGCGAAAAGCAGCGGGATCCGGCCATCATCGATGAGGCCGAGGATCACTTTGCGCAGCGTTGGCCAGTAGAAGGTGCGGAACTGCTCGTCGCTCATGAATCCGTCGGCTCCCTTGTGCAAGGGTACGAAAACAACTGGAGTCGCAGGCGGGCCGGGGCGGGTCCGCACCATGTCGATGGCAACCGGCACCAGTCGCTCGCAGGCTGCGAGTATCTTCTCGGGCCGGCGGAACATGTCGAGGATCACGCCTTTGGTGCCGCGCAAGGTGTCGCCTAGGAGGTCGAAGGGCGCCAGTGTTGAGCCGGCGCGATAGGAGGGAAATCCCAGGGATTTCAACCTGTCCACGGCTGGGAAGACCACATCGGCCCACTCCTTCACTTGCCGCGCGGCCGACGTCAGCCGCTCGAGGCCGGCCAGCATCTCCGCGGATCCCCAACCGCCGACGTGACCGGACACGAAAGGCAGTTCGATGAAATCGACAACCGAGGAAAGTCCGGCGAAGCCGGCAAAGGCCCCGACCGTGCGGGGAAGAATAGTCCGCAGGAAGAAGTCCGTCGGGTCGCTGATCAAGGCGTCGTAGTCCTCGGGGAGCATCCATTCCTGTTCGTTGTATTGATAGCCCGATTCCCGAGGGATGCCGTGACCCGGCCACGAATAGAGCCTGTAATCGAGAGACTCGAAGACCGAACCCGGCGTGCTATACGCGAGCAAGTCGGACATGCTGTCCGGTTGGAACTCGAGGTTGAAGTCGGTCCAGGCGCGAGCGGCCCGAGCAGGATCCGACATGGCCTCATAAGGCGTGAGGCCGGCCCGCGCCGCGAACCAGAAACCGGAGCTGATGTTGACGGGCACGCGGTCGGGCACCTGCATGTTCAGGGCTGTCACCAGGCGGTCGACCCGCGCCTTATAGTCGGCCTCGGCCTGCGGTGTCGCAAATGCCACCGGCGGGTTGCGCCAGGCATCGATGCGGACGGCGCGTCTCTCGTCGGCTGTCATCTGAGCCCAGGGCTGCTGCGCTGTCAATTCTCCTCCGTCATCGGATCAGTAAACGCCGTACTCCTTCGTGGTCTTGATCATGGCGTGCAGGTTCTCATCCTTGCCACCGTCTGCCACGGCACCGATGTCCATGATGTAGCCGCCACCCTCGCCGGCCATGTCGATGAGCCTACGGGTGTGGTTGGCCACCTCTTCCGGCGTGCCGGCATGAAGGAGGGAGAGCGGCATGTTGCCTTCGAGGCAGGCGACCTTGCCGATCGTTTGCTTCGCCCTCGCCATGTCGGTCTGGTCGAAGAGCCATACCGTCTTACCTTTGGGTAGGTCCATGATGGTCTCGAGCCGGGAGTTGAAGCGACCCTCGGCGAAGCAGAACGGGATCATCCCCTCGTCGATGAACCCGAGGAGGACTTTGCGCAGCGTAGGCCAGTAGAAGGTGTCGAACTGCTCGTCGCTCATAAAGCCGTCGGCCCCCTTGTGCAGAGGCAGGAAGACGACCGGCGTGCCCGGTCCCACGGGGCGCTTGAGGGGCCAATCGATGGCCACTTGCACGAGGCGCTCGCAGGCTTCGATCACCTTTTCCGGCTGCCGGAACATGTCCAGGATCACGCCTCTGGTGCCTCGAAGGGTGTCGCCGAGGATGTCGAACGGGGCTTTTGATCCACAACTACGGTAGGGCGGGAAGCCGATCGACATCAGCTCGCCCATGGTGGGCAGCGCGGTCCCCGCCCACCAGCCGTTCAGGTCTTTCGCAGCCGCCGTGAGCCTTTCCAGGCCGGCCACCATCTCGGGGGCGCCCCAGCCGCCGACGTGACCGGACACGAAGGGCAGCTCGATGAAATCAAAGACCGAAGAAAGCCCGGCGAAGCCGGCAAAGGCCCCCACCGTGCGCGGCAGGTAGGTGCGCAGCATGTAGTCGGTTGGGTTAGAGATGAGGGCATCGTAGTCCTCTGGCTGCATCCACTCTTTTTCGTTGAACTGGTACCCGGTCTCTTTAGGGACACCGTGGCCCGGCCAGGAGTAGAGCTTGTAGTCGAGCTTCTCGAACATGGAGCCCGGGACCGTGTTGTGGACCGGGTCGGACATCGCGTCGGGTTGGAACTTGATGTTGAAGTCGACCCAAGCCTTGCGTGCACGAGCGGGGTCGCTCATGGCCTCGTATGGCGTCATCCCGGCGCTCTCCGCCGGCCAAAAGCCCGTGTTCAGGCTGATCGGCACCCGGTCGGGCTTCTCAAGAGAGATGGCGGCGATGATCCTGTCGATGCGGGCAGTGTAAGCGGCTTTAGCTTCTGGGTTCGCGAACTCGACCGGCGGGTTGCGCCACGCCTCGATGCGCTTGGCCCGTTTCTCGTCTGGAGTGAGGTCGGCCCACGGCTCCTCCGCCATGTCAGTGCACCCCCACCGTTTTCTTGGCGAAAGCGACGGCCGCCATGGCGTCGTCGCCGAAGGCGTCGGCACCGGTATAGGCGCGTACGGTCTCGTCCATCTGTCCGCCGCCGATGATGATCTTGAGGTTCTTGCGCAGTCCGGCGGCTTCTACCTCTTGGACCGTCGACTTCATGGAGTCGAAGGCCACCGAGAGGAACCCAGAAAGGGCAAGCACTTGGGGATGGTGGGCCTTCACCGCTTCCACGAACTTCGCTTCCGGTTGGTCGATGCCTATGTCGATGACCTCAAACCCGTTCACCTCGAGCATGAAGCCCACGATGTCTTTGCCGATGTCGTGGATGTCGCCGCGCACAGTACCGAGGACGACGGTGCCTAGTTTGGCAGCCTGGTCGGTCTGCGTGGCCAGATGGGGCTTCAGGACCTCGCCGATCTTCTTCAGCATCTCCCCGCTCATGATGAGTTCGGGCAGGAAGTAAGTGCCGTCCTGGTAGCGTTCGCCTACCACGCCCATGGCCTCCGAGGTGAGGGCGAGGATTTGGTTGGGATCCTCGCCTCGCTCCAGCATCTCTTCGACGATGCGAAGAGCGTCTTTCTCTTTCATGTTGGCCATGGCTTCGACTAGTTCGTGCATATCGGTCTCCTTGGAACGGTTGCCCAGTGTGTACTGTATCTACGCGCGTCCGCCGCGTGGCCGCCCGAATCATAGCGCGGATAATCACCCGGCCGCACCTGTCCGGGCGCCCGACCATCCAGCTAGGAGACCTGCCATCTCGAGTATTTCCGGCACGATCTCCTCTTTGCCGATGGCCATAATGTGCACGCCGTCGCAGACCTGGTTGTCCCTGAGGAATCGGATATGTCGCGCACATATCTCCATGCCCTTCTTGAGAGCCTCTTCTTTGGGGACGCTCCCCATCTCTTCAAGAAGCGGGTCGGGCACGAGGATGCCGGGCACCGCCCGGTTCATGTACGTGGCCATCCCCAGGCTGGTCAGGACGACGAGTCCGGCCATGATCTTCACTTCGGTGCCTTCCGTAACTTCCCGCGCATACTCCATGAAGCGCTGAAAGTTGTCCATGTCGTAGACGGCTTGGGTCTGGAAGAACTCCGCCCCCACCTCCACCTTGCGGGCGAACTTGTAGAGCTGGGGCTCCAGGGGATCGGCCTCCGGGGTGACCACCGCCCCCACGTAGAAGTCGGTGGGGCCGTCGAGGTCGTTCCCGGCCCAATCGTGGCCCTCGTTCATCTTGTGCGCACATTGGATCAAGTGCACCGAGTCGAAATCGAACACGCTCTTGGCCTCTTTATGATCGCCCACGCTGGGGTGGTCGCCGGTGAGGCAGAGCAGGCTCTCGATGCCGAGGAAGGCTGCCGAGAGGAGGTCGGATTGGAGAGCCAGGCGGTTGCGGTCGCGGCAGGTCATCTGGAAGATGGCGTCCCCACCGCGGCTGACTATCTCGTGAGAGACAGCGAGCGAGCCCAGGCGCATGACCGAGCTCTGGTTGTCGGTGACGTTGAGGCCGTCCACCTTGTCTTTCAAGAGGTCTATGTGGTGGAGCATCGTTTCGACGTTGGTGCCCTTGGGGGGGCCGATCTCGCCGGAGACGACGAATCGGCCGCTTTTGCAGGCCTCGCGGTAGCGGCTCATGGCTTCTTGTTCCCGGCTACCTCTTTGACCGCCCCGGCTGTGCTATTGGCCGCACCGGCTGTCTCTTTCGCCAGCTCTTCTCTCACTGGAGCCACGCGGCCCGGACGCGCCACCACATTCCAGTCTTTGGGAGGATGCACCCGGGTGAGTTTGTCGGTGCGCCCTTCTTTCTTCAACTGATCGTAGATGAGCACCCAGGCGCAGTCTTTGTCCGGATCCACCTCGCATTTGCCGTGGTTGGTGCCGCCGCAGGGACCGTTCAGGAGCCCCTTGGCGCAGCGGGTCACCGGGCAGATCGCGCCGTAGTCGTCAAGGACGCACTTGCCACAGAGCGAGCATTTCTCTTCGTAGTTGCCCGAGCGTTTGATGTTGCCCAAGAAGAGCGAGTCGGTGCCGGGCACCACGTGCTTGTCCGTGCCTTCGCGCACGGCCTGGGTGCCGGCGCCGCAAGAAAGGACAAGAAAGGCATCGGTCTCTTCGGCGGCTTCTTTGTGGGCGCGAAGGATGCGTTTGAGGTCGAGCTCCTGACATCCGGCCGCGACCATGTCGACGCCCACCACCTTCTTGCCCGCGGCTTCAAGAGCGGCCTTCATCTCGGCCACTTCTTTCTCGCCGCCGGTCTCGGTGACGGTGGCGCACTCGCCACAGCCCACGATGAATACGCTCTTGTCCCCGGTAAGAGAGGCGATGATCTCTTCGATGGGCTTCTTTTTGGCAATGATCAAAGCAAGTACCTCCGCGGATCCCCCCAAAGGGGGTGGTTACCTACGCTCTAGTTCGAGGCGCGCCGCTCTTAGCGTGTTGCGTGCGAGCATCATGTTGGTGACCGCCCCCACGCCGCCCGGCACCGGGGTGATGGCCTTGGCTTTCTGGGCGACAGCCTCGTAGTCCGCGTCGCCCACGGTCTTGGCCTCGGCGTCGGCGAGGCCTGCACCGCAGACGCGGCAGGGGCTCTTCTTGCCTCGATTCAAGGCCCCGCAGGCCGGGCAGAGGACCACCCGGTTGATACCCACGTCCAAGACGACGGCGCCTTCTTTCACGAGATCCGCGCCCACGAGGTGCGGGACCCCGGCCGCCACCACCAGGTAGTCGGCTGCGAGCGTGTGTTTGGCCAGGTTGCCCTTGTTAGAGGTATAGACGTGGGCGACCGTGGTGGTCGCGTTCGCGTTCAGGAGGAGAAGGGCCAGCGGTTTGCCCACCGTGTTCGAGTGGCCGACCACACAGACCTCGGCGCCTTCCAGGGCCTCGGCCGGGTCGCGCCCTTCAGAGCGCAGGTAGCGGGCAAGGACCTCCATACACGCAGCCGGGGTGGCCGGGGGGAAGGTGGGCTCTCCAAGGGCAAGCCGGCCCATGTTGAACGGGTGAAAGCAATCCACGTCTTTGTCCACGCTGATGGAGTTGATGACCACCGAATCGGAGACCTGGGGCGGGAAGGGCCGTAAAGGCAGGATGCCCGATACGGCGGGGTCGCGGTTGAGGCTCTCCACCGCCTCCACTACCGAGCGCTCGGCGGCATCGGCGGGGAGGGTCTCGCTCCGGTATCCGAGGCCCATCTCGGCGCAGAACTTCTCGACCGCCCCCCGATACATCCCGGCGCCGAAGTCCTCGCCCACAAGGAGCGTCGCTATCCCGGGACGCGCACCCTGGCTTTTCAGCTCTTCGAGCTCCCGCGCGAGTTCGGCCCTCAGCTCGGCTGCGATGGCTTTACCGTCGATGACTGTCGCTGCCATAAAGGTGTCTCTCCTAGAGTTTGGCGTAGGTGAGGGAAAGGACGACGTCACGCAGATGTGCCGTTTCGGAGAGAACCGCCTCGACACGGGTCCAGGTATCGCGGCAGAAGTCCTTGTCGTCTATCCAGGCCAGATTGATCTTGACGTTGAGAGCGGCGGAATGCGCGGCCGCGTCGGCAAGGACCGCAGCGACTCCGGCGTCGGAGACCGCGTTCGGGTTGCCGAGCTCGGCGGCGGTGAGGGTGAGGCGCGCGACCTCGGTGGCCGCCTCGGCCACCTCGAGTGGCACCAGCGCGGCGCCGACGAGGGCTTCTTGCAGCGCGTCGGCGCGGACGGTCTTCTCGTCATCGTTGCCCTTGGGCAACTTCATGGCCGCGGCCACGGCCCCGTACGCCAGTGCGTCTTCAGTGATGAGGTCGGCGAGGCGCGCGCGGACGAACTCGGCGTTCACCTTGAGATCCACCATCACGGTTTCGACGCTCGCATACTTCTCTTTGCCCAGGGTGAGGTTGGCCACCATGGAAACGAGAGCTGCCGCGAGCGCTCCCACAAGAGCGGCCACACTGCCGCCACCCGGCTCGGGATCTGCCCCGGCCAGCTTCTCGAGGTAGGCCTCGATGGTCGTCTTCGCATACGGTTCTCGGGTCACTGTTGTCTCCCTCTGTATTTCGGGTGGCGCCCTAGAAGAGCCCCACGACTTTGCCGTCCAGGAGGTCGATCTGCTCGGCCGCCGGGCGCTTGGGCAGCCCAGGCATGGTCATGATCTTGCCGCACACCGGGACGATCATGCCGGCCCCGGCAGAGAGCCGGATCTCCCGCACGGTGAGGCGCCAGCCGGTCGGGCGTCCCAGCTTCTCCTTGTCATCTGAGAGCGAAGACTGGGTCTTCGCCATGCAGACGGGGAGCATCGCGTATCCGAGCCGGGTGAAGCGCTCGATGGCCGCGTTCGCCTCGTAGTGGTAGTCGACCCCATCGGCGCCGTAGATCTTGGTCGCTATGGCCTCGATCTTCTCCTTGATGGTGAGCCCCAGGTCGTAGAGGAACCGGAAGGGCGGTTTCTCGGCCCCGGAGCAAAGAGCGTCCACCGCCCGCGCGAGCTCCTCGCCGCCCTCGCCGCCTTTGGCCCACACGTCGGATAGGACGACGGTGGAACCGAGGGCGGCCACCCTCTCTTCGAGCAGAGCCACCTCGGCGTCGGTGTCGTCGGGGAAGCGGTTGATGGCAACGACGACCGGAGGGCCGTAGAGCTGCATGTTCTCGAGATGCTTCTCGAGATTCGCGAGTCCGCCCGAAAGCGCGGAGAGGTTCTCCTTCTTCAGTTCCGCAAGAGGGACGCCGCCGTGCATCTTGAGGGCCCGGATGCTGGCGACCAGGACTATGCAGTCCGGTACCAGACCGGCGTAGCGGCACTTGATGTCGAAGAACTTCTCGGCCCCGAGATCGGCGCCGAATCCGGCTTCGGTCACGCAGTAGTCCGCGAGTTTCAAGGCCATGCGCGTCGCCTGCACCGAGTTGCAGCCGTGGGCGATGTTGGCGAAGGGGCCGCCGTGGACTATTGCTGGGGTGTTCTCGAGGGTCTGCACGAGATTGGGAGCGAAGGCGTCTTTGAGTAGCACCGCCATGGCTCCGGAGGCCTTCAGGTCTTGCGCTGTCACTTTGCGGCCCCAGAGCGTAGAGGCGACGATGATGCGATCAAGACGGGCTTTTAGGTCTTCGAGATCGGTGGCGAGACAGAGGATGGCCATGATCTCGGACGCCACGGTGATGTCGTAGCGGGTTCGCCGCTCGATGCCTTCCCCACCCTGGCCGATGGTGATCTGGCGCAGGGCCCGGTCGTTTAGGTCGACCACGCGCGGCCAGGAGATGTCGTTGGGGTTGACGTTGAGGTCGTTGCCGTGGAAGAGGTGGTTGTCGAGCATGGCCGCGCACAGGTTGTGGGCGGCGGTTATGGCATGGATGTCGCCGGTGAAGTGGCGGTTTATGTCCTCCATGGGGACCACCTGAGCGTATCCGCCGCCGGCCGCCCCGCCTTTTACGCCGAAACAAGGACCGAGCGATGGTTCGCGCAGGGTGGAGATGGCCTTTTTGCCGATGCGGGAAAGACCCATGGCAAGGCCCACGTTGGTGGTGGTCTTGCCTTCGCCGGCTGGGGTCGGGGTGATGGCGGTGCAGAGGACCAGTTTCCCGTCAGGACGATCGGCCAGGCGCTCGAGGACGTCTAGGTGGATCTTGGCCTTGTATTTGCCGTATAGGTCGAGGTCGTCCGCGTCCAGGCCCAGGCCTGCCGCCACGTCTACAATGGGGAGCATCGTGGAGGCTTGGGCTATCCCTATGTCGGTTTGCATGGTGTCGCTCCGCTCGCTAGTCTGGCTTGTACCCTCGATGACCCGGGAGTGGCACTCACGGCTCCTCAGGACGCCCTTCCCTAACGCCGAAACATATCCTATAGTTATATAGCTAAATCCGCAAGGCCCCGGCAAGAAGGTCTGACGATCTTGGTTGTTGATCCCAATACGCCTGAAAGCAATGCTGCGATAGAGGAAGAATACTCTTCACCGAGCCGGCAGGAACCCAGGCGGGTCTCGGAGCGGATCGGACACCCAGGTTGTCAGACTCGGCGGTCCCACGAGCCCGCGTACCTACGCATAGCGAACGACGTGACCGATCGCATCGG
>JADGPI010000138.1 GCA_017882525.1 Thermoleophilia bacterium | reverse complement strand
TCCCCCGTGGAGTTGCTGCGTCTACCAGGCGTCGGCCCCTCCACGGCGGGCGCCGTCTGCGCCTTTGCCTTCGGCCTGCCCACGGCTTTCGTCGAGACGAACATCCGCGCCGTCTTCATCCACCATTACTTCGCAGACCGGCCCGTCGTCTCCGACGCGGAGATACTCCCTCTTGTGGAGGAGACTCTCGACACGCGCGATCCACGCCGGTGGTTCTATGCCCTCATGGATTACGGCGTCGAGATAAAGGCAACCCACGCGAATCCTGGGAGGCGGAGCCGACACTACGCGCGACAGTCGCCGTTCTCCGGTTCGACGCGCGAGCTCCGCGCAAAAGTGCTGCGCATGGTGCTGTCCAAGGGAGTGCTGGCTGCTGGGACAATCGGCGAAGCCTTCCCGCCCGACGAAGCCGAGCGGGTCACCCGGGCCCTCGCCGATCTCACGCGCGAAGGTTTCCTTCGGCTCAAAGACGACCGCTACTCGGTGAGGTGAACCCGGATCAACTCTCTCCAGGGGTCCGGCGACGGTCGAATAGATGGGAGACCGCGAGCAACGGATGCCGGCGGAGCATTCGCGGCCCGGAATAGCGCATGACCGCGCGCACCCCCTCCCGCATCGCGGGACTGTAACAGTGGACGCTGCAGCGTGAGCACACAGGCTTGTCGCCCGCGAAACGGCATGCATCGAGACGGAGACCAGCGTACCCGAGCAAGGCGGCGCACTGGTCGCACAACAGGCCGTCACCGCGTGCACCCCGACCGGTCGCGCGTCGCGAATCCGATTGGTGGTTCTCGCGGCAATACAGTTGGACCATCACCTCGATCGTTCGTCGCTCCCTCCGGAACCGACGCGCCCGGCATCGAGAAGGCTTGCCGTCGGTCACCAGATCACTCCTCCGGTTCGAGGGTATCCGGATCATTGGGTGGCTCGCCATCCCATAGCCCCAATTGCGGCATAGCTACCCCCCGGAAACTAAGCCTGTGAAGCCGACAGGGACCGTACCGCCGGAGTGCATCGCGATGCTGCGCCGTGCCGTAGCCCACGTGCTCTGCAAAGCCGTACTGCGGGTACTCGGAGGCCAGCGACCTCATCAGCCTATCGCGGACAACCTTGGCTACCACCGAAGCCGCCGCCACGGTTGCGCTCTTGAAGTCCGCGGCGATGACCGGCACGGCCTTCAAGTCGGGACGCCTCAGATCGAAGCCGTCCACCACAGCCACGTCGTACTCGCCGGTGAAGAGTTCGAGACAGCGGCACAATGCGAAGAGATTGGCACGGTGCAGCCCCGACTCATCGATGGTGCCCGGCGACACGACCGCAAGGGACACGCGCACCGCGGAGTGCAGTATGCCCCGATAGAACGTCTCTCGGGCCTCCAGACTAAGCAGCTTCGAATCGGTGAGTCCCTTGAGCTCGCGTAGGGGCGCACGTCCGTAGTCCAGGATCACCCCGGCCGTGACCAGAGGTCCCGCCAGACAACCCCGGCCTGCTTCATCCACCCCGGCGAGCAGCGTCAACGGATCGCCCGCCTCCGGCTGGTGTCCAACCAGGAAGCTCAGGTCCCACTTGAAGGGATCGGAGCGTCTCCTCACGGCAGGCCCACGACGGCTATTGGGGCTAGCGTTCTTTCCTCCGCGACCTTGTTGGGCGCCTGCATGCCCGGCTCCGTCATCCGAACGCGGCTAAAGGCCCTTGACACGGCTGAAGGGCCAGTAGACGGCGAATGCCTCGCCGACGATGGCCTTCTCGCTCACTGGCCCAAACACCCGGCTATCGCCACTGTCATTGCGATTGTCTCCCATCGCCCACACGTAGTCCCGCGGCACCTTGAACTCCGGGAACTCATTCAGTATCGGATGCTGCATGATAAACGGTTCAGTCATCGGTTTCCCGTTCAGATAGAGGTAGCCGTCATGCACAGCCACAGTGTCGCCTGCGACCGCCACCACCCTCTTGATAAACGGGTCCGATCCAGGACGGCCGGGAGGATAGAAGACGAAGACGTCGCCGCGGTGCGGCTCGTGGAAGCGATAAGCAAGGCGGTTGACCAGAACCCTGTCGCCCTCCATCAGCGTCGGCTCCATGGAGGGAGACGGGATGACGTACGGCTTGACCAGGAATTGCTGTACGAGGAAGGCTAGAACAAAAGCGGCCGCCACAATGACGGCCACTTCGATGATCCAACGTGAGGTGCGGCTGACGCGCTTCTTCGATCGAGTGGGGCTCTCCCCGCTTGAGAAAGACTCGGACTCAGAGACTGAACCAGGATCCGGTTCCGTCGCTTGACCCACGCCGTCAGACGCGCTTCTCTTTGACGCGCGCTTTCTTGCCGAGTTTTCCGCGAAGGTAGTACAACTTGGCCCGAGCGACATCGCCCACGGCAGTGACTTCGATCTTCTCGATCTTGGGTGAATGGAGAGGGAAAGTCCGCTCCACGCCTACCCCGAACGACTGCTTCCGGACGGTGAAGGTCTCGCGAGACCCGTGCCCCTGCTTGGCAATGCAGAAACCCTGGAAGACCTGGATGCGCTCCCTGGTCCCCTCGACCACCTTGAAATGCACGCGCACAGTGTCGCCCGACTTGAAAGCCGGCAGATCCTGGCGAAGTTGTTCTCGTTCAAATTCTTCGATAGCACCCATGTCGGTTCCCTAATCCCACGTCATTTCGACCAGCCATGTCCCGGTAAAGCCAGCAGACTTTAGAGCATACGGCCACGGTTTACAACCCAGCGCCGGAGCCTCCCACGCCCGGAGACGCGGCGAATCCAGCGTCTATAGGCCGGACCATCGGCTGATGGGCCAGTAGATGACAAAAGCGCGTCCCAAGATGGACTTCTTGCCCACCGGCCCAAAGATCCGGCTGTCCAGGCTGTTGTTGCGATTGTCTCCCATCACGAACACCGTACCCCGCGGCACAGTGATCTCCAGGAAGACGCCCTGGATGGTCTGCTCGTTCAAGTAGGGCTCGATGCGGCGCTCACCATTCACGTAAAGAGCTCCATCCTTCACTTCCACGCGATCGCCGGCCACTCCCACCACCCGTTTGACAAGATCCTCGCCGCGCGCGGGCGAGTGGAAGACCACGACCTCTCCGACCTTGGGATCGCGAAAGTGGTAGATGAAGCGGTTCACCAGGACTCGCTCGCCATCTACGATGGTCGGTTCCATCGACACCTGGTGGATGGTGAAAGGCTTGACCACGAAGAACTGCACCAGCATGGCGATCGCGAACGCGGCGACTACGATGAGTACGACTTCGATCACCGTGCGCATCGCGCCCGGACGCCTTTTGCGGACGTCGCTCCTTCCCGGGTTCTCAGGATTCACGTGGACACCCTAGAGGCCATGCCAGCGCCGGATAGGCCAATAAACGGCAAAGGCTCGGCCCAAGATGGTCTTGACGTCCACGGGGCCGAAGACCCGACTGTCTTCGCTGTCGTTTCGGTTGTCGCCCATCACGAACACGTATCCTTTCGGGACGGTGATCACAGGAAAAGTCCCCTGGATATTCTGTTCAAAGAGTTTGGGCTCCACCTGTCGCTGCCCGTTGAGATAAAGGGCTCCGGCTTTGACTTCCACGGTGTCGCCCCCCACAGCCACTACGCGCTTGATGAGGTCCTCGGACAACTGCGCCGAATGGAAGACCACCACGTCTCCGCGTTTCGGCTCCCGAAAATGATAGGTGAGCCTGTTCACCAGAACCCTGTCCCCCACCATCAGCGTCGGCACCATCGAGACGGACGGGATGGTAAACGGTTTTACCAGGAAGAACTGCACCAGCATGGCGATGACGAAAGCAGCGACCACGATCACGACGATCTCGATCACCGTTCCCAGTAGGCTGCGACTCTTGTTGGCAGGCTTCGCGGCCACCGTCTCCGCCGGGCTAGGCTCGAAAACGGGCCCGCGGTCGTCACCGGCGTGGATCTCGTCTGCGGGTAAGCCCTTCCGCTCTTCCTCTAAAGACACAGTGTCTCCTTTAGCTACTGCTGGTCGGGGACACTGATGCCCGCATCGGATCGCCGCCAGAACTCTGCGCCCACGGAGATGGCTGGGCATGCTCTTTTCGCCAACGTGCGACCGCCCCGTGATCGCCGCTCAGGAGAACAGCGGGGACTTCCAGTCCGCCAAACTCTCGGGGCCTCGTGTACTGGGGGTACTCCACCATTCCCTGGAGCCCCTCGCTGAAGGATTCCTCGAGCACACTCTCAGAGTTTCCCAGAGACCCGGGGAGATGGCGGACGATCGCCTCCATGACCGCCAGGGCCGCTACTTCTCCTCCTGCCAGCACGTACGGCCCGATGGAGAGAGAGCCGGTGGCGAGTAGCTCCTCCACGCGAGCGTCGAAGCCCTCGAAACGTCCGCAAAGGAGGACGACGTCGCGCTCGCTTCCAGCCAGTTCCAGGCACAGCGAGTGATCGAACGGACGCCCGCCGGCGGCCAGCACGTACACGTCTCGAGAGAGGCGCACTTCCTCCGCGGATTGGTCGAACACCCGCGCGAGAGCGGTAGCTACGATGTCCACCCGGGTGACCATGCCCGGACCGCCCCCGCAGGGCGTGTCATCTACCTCATGGTGAGGGAGCGGACTGAAATCCCGGATATTGTGAACGCGGATATCGACCGCCCCGGCTTCCTTCGCAGTAGAGACCGGATGCTGATCCAGGAACCACGGGAAGGCCTCGGGGACGAGTGTGAAGACGTCGATGCGCTTCATCCGCCCTCTTTCTCCCCTGCGTCGAAAAGGAATCGAGGCAAGATCTCGACAAACCCCGAATCCAGATCCACGGTGGGGACCGCTTCGGACACGAACGGCACCAACACCTCGGCTGCCTTCGGCACCTCGTCCGGCGACAACGTCGCGCCGCTGTGGCCCGCGCCATCGACGATCGCCGCCATCAGCTCAACGGCGAGAAGCGCGTGGGCGGGAGATTCCACAACGTCGGCCAGCGTACCCACCACTGTGCCATCCGGGGTGCGTACTTCCAGGCCCACGAGATCGAAGGGATAGAACTCATCGGGCTCCAGCTCCGGGAGTTGGCTCCCTTCCACCTCGAGCACGTACCCACGCAGAGCCTCGGCCGCCTCCCGACTATCCACCTGCTGGAAAGCCACAATGGGAAAATCATCCGTGCCGCGGATGCACTCGACCGTCAACCGCAGACGTTCGCCTGACTTCGACTTGGCCACGCCAAGCCTCTGAGGACGGGCGAACATCACAGAACCCGCGGCAAACCGCTCCGGGTTGTCCGAGACGGACATCACACGCACCTCACCTTGGATCCCGTGCGCCCGCGACACTCGGCCGATCTCGATCCATTCTGGGCGTGGCATTTGCGTCAGTCGAGGATCTCGATGGTGGCTTGCTTGCCGTCCTTGACCGCGCTTGCCTTGACGACAGTCCGCAGGGCACGGGCGATGCGGCCTTGTTTGCCGATCACCTTGCCCACGTCCTCTTTCGCGACACTCAGCCTGAGCACCACGCCGTTCTCGGTCTCGGTCTCGTCCACATGCACCTGGTCCGGCTGGTCCACAAGCGACTTGGCTAGAAACTCAAGCAGCTCTTTCAACTAGACGATGCCTTTCAGACTCAGTAGTTTGCGCACCGTGTTGGAGGGCTGAGCACCACATGCCAGCCATTTCTTGGCTTTGTCTGCGTCTACTTCCACCACGGACGGATCGTTCAGCGGGTTGTAATATCCGATGCTCTCGATGAACCTGCCGTCACGAGCCCTGCGCGAATCCGCCACCACGATGCGGTAGGTGGGGCGCTTCTTACTGCCGCGCCGAGCCAATCTGATTGCTGTTGCCATACGTCACCTCCTCCCGTCAACTCTGGTTCCCGAACATTTGGAACGGATTCTTGGGCATACGGCCCGAACCCAACTGCTTCATCATCTTTTGCACCTGCTTGAACTGCGTGAGCAACTGATTGACCGTATGTATGTCAGTGCCCGAACCGGCCGCGATACGCCTACGCCGGCTGCCGTTGATGATATCCGGGTGGCGCCGCTCCTCCGATGTCATGCCGTATATGACCGCCTGTATCTTGTCGAACGCCTTGTCGTCGACCTCCAAGCCTTTCAGCTTGGATTGCGGTATCCCGGGGATCATGCCCAGGACGTTGGAGATAGAGCCTAGCCGTCGCACCTGGTGGATCTGATCCAGGAAATCGTCGAAAGTGAACTGGCTCTTGCGCAGACGCTGCTCGAGCTCTCGCACCTTCTTCTCGTCGATGGTCCGCTCGGCCTGCTCGATGAGCGACAGTACGTCTCCCATGCCAAGGATACGCGATGCGACGCGGTCAGGATGGAAATAGTCGAAACTGTCGAGTTTCTCGCCGCTGCTGGCGAACTTGATCGGCTTGCCGGTGACTGCCCTCACGGACAGCGCGGCGCCGCCCCTGGCGTCTCCGTCGAGTTTCGTGAGGATCACCCCGTCAAACTGGACCTGCTCCTGGAACTGCTGGGCCACATTGACGGCATCCTGGCCGGTCATCGAGTCCAAGACCAGCAAGATGTTGTGGGGCTTGACCGTATTCCGGATCCGCACCAACTCGTGCATCAGCTTCTCATCGATATGCAGGCGGCCTGCCGTGTCGACGATCAGAACGTCCTTACCCTTCGCCCGGGCCCACTCCACGCCATGCTTGGCGATGTCCACCGGATCGGCCTCGGTACCCTCATCGTAGACGGGGATGTTGAGTTGCTCTCCAAGGGCCTTGAGTTGGTCGACTGCGGCCGGCCGGTAGACGTCCCCCGCCACCATCGCAGGACTCTTGCCCTGCGCCAGGAGGAAATTGGCCAGTTTGCCGCATGCCGTCGTCTTGCCTGAGCCCTGCAGGCCCACCATCATGATGATCGTTGGCGGGCGCGAGGAGAAGCTGAGTTTGGTGGTGGACGACCCCATCAGCGACGTCAACTCTTCGCTCACGATCTTCACGAACTGCTGGGCCGGCGTGAGGCTTTCGAGGACCTCAGCTCCCAGGGCGCGTTCCTTGACCTTGTCGACGAACTGTTTGACTACCTTGAAGTTGACATCAGCCTCGAGCAGGGCCAGCCGGATCTCCCGGGCGGCGCGCTCCACGTCCTTTTCCGTGAGCTTGCCGTGACCTTTGAGACCGTCGAGCGCGCTTTGCAGCTTATCCGAAAGAGAGTCGAACAATCGTCACCTGATGTCAGCCGGAGCATCCCCGGTCACAGTCACCCCGTCACGGCTTCCGCGGCCGCGAGGCAGGGAGTTTACTAGGCGCCATTGGCGCCGTCAAACATGTGCACATCGCCCAGTCATCCTGGGTTAGACTTCGCACCATGCCATACGTATTGCATAGGCGCGGCGCTCCGCCGGTCATCTGCGACCAGTCCATGACGGGCAGCCTAGTGTACTCGAATCTGACGATTCGAGCCGCTGCCGCCTCACGTCTCTCCCCGGATGCCGCTGCGCGCCGCCTGGCAGATCTCTATTTCTCAGACCTTCCCCGCCTCTCGTGGGGCCTCTTTCGGGCTCGAACCCGGTGCGACGGACGAGGCGAGCACATCGCGTTGCATCTCGTTTTCGTACCTTCTCTCCCGTTCGTCCTCTTGGGCGAACCAACCACGGAGCGGACGCCCAGCAAGACCACGGTGAGTTACCCGATAACCGGCGGAGCGTTGACACGACCCGCTCCCCTCGGGGTTTTCGTGTTCACAGCCGCGAGTGCAGACGATGGAGACCTCACTCTTTCGGTGTGTGTCGACGGCTACGCTTCTCGCCTGGCGGGTGACTGCCGATCGCTGTGGCGCCGCACGTTGTATCGAGCCACACAGTGGTTCGTCCATCGGTATCTGGT
>JADGPI010000017.1 GCA_017882525.1 Thermoleophilia bacterium | reverse complement strand
CTACGGCGGATGTGCTGATAAGCGGTGATTTCAAATACCACGACGCAGAGAAGGCTTCTTCGCTGGGCTTGGCGCTCGTCGACGTACCTCATGAACTGGTCGAGGATTGGGCGTTTCGCCAGTGGCTTGGCAGTCTTCGAGAAGTGCTCGCGGAGAGTGGCGTCCAGGTGGCGGCGTCGGAGTCGTGGCGAAGTCCTTGGCATGAAGTGGCGCCAGCAAACACTGAGCCCGAGGAGGCTGCTTTGGCTCAAAAGCCGGAACGGGTCGCAAAGCCACCAGAGCGTGGAACGTTGGTACTGCGGGTAGATGGAGGCTCTCGAGGTAACCCAGGCCGCAGCGCGATCGGGGTCGTTCTTGAGACTGAGGACGGGCAGTTGATAGAGAGTTTCGGCCGAGCCATCGGGGTCGCGACCAACAACGTGGCCGAATACACAGCTCTCATCGCCGGTCTGCAGTTTGCCAACTGGCACGGCGCGCGGATCTTGGAAGTGCGGTCGGACTCCGAACTGCTCGTCAAGCAATTGAATGGTGAGTATAAGGTCCGCAACGCCGGCCTCAAGGATCTGTACGACGAGGCTATTGAGCTGCTAGAGGAGTTCTCCGTGACACGGATGAGGCATGTGCCCAGGGAGGAGAATTCCGCCGCGGACAAGCTTGTCAACGAGGCTCTCGACGCTGAGGCGGCTGGCTAGGGCCATTCGCGGCGAGGCGAGGCGCGGTTGCTCCGTAGTGTCGCCGACAGCACCCCGCGAGGGACGAAGGAAGAGTCCGTTTGCATCGCGGTTGGGGCTGGTCTATAATCCATCCCCGCCGCTAGGTAGTCCGGCGGATGTAGCTCAGTTGGCTAGAGCGTCTGCTTGCCATGCAGAAGGTCGAGGGTTCGAATCCCTTCATCCGCTCCATGATCTCTGGTTTTTCTGGCCGAAGACCGGACCGCTTGGGCCCGGGTTTCTCGAGTAGCGAGGCGACGTGGCCGAGTGGCTAGGCACGGGTCTGCAAAACCCGCTACACCGGTTCAAGTCCGGTCGTCGCCTCCTGAAGCGTCAGTCTGAGCATGCGACCCGCCACCCGGCGGGTTTTGTGTGACTGGCACGTATGAAGTCGGAGAAGGACGGGAGGCTGGAACGGCATGAGGCGTTTGCGTTTCTGGTTCGCGGTAGCAGCCGTCGTCGGCTTCTTCCTGGGGGCGCCGCTCGCGGGCCACGCGTCCGCCCAGTCCTTTGCTGACGTTCGCCCGGGCGATCCGTACTATTCCGCGGTGGAGGCACTCGCTACCTCTGGCGTGGTGACCGGGTACCCGGATGGGACGTTCCACCCATACGCCACGGTCACGCGCGCCCAATTCGCCCTCATGACCGCGACGATGCTTCAACTGCCCGCCGATGGCATCGCGCCCTTCACGGACGTCTCTTCCACCGATTGGTTCGGGCCGGCGGTGGCAGCTCTATACCAGGCCGGCATCGTTCAGGGCTCGGCCAACGATCTGTTCGTGCCCGGCGCAGACATTGCGCGCCAGCAAGCGGCGTCACTACTCGTGCGCGCCGAGACATATCGCCTAACGCAGCAGCCGCAGGAAGGGGTGAGTGTCGAGCTAGACCCGTCGCAGGTGGGAACATGGCTGCAGGGGTTCCGAGACCGAAGCGCCATCTCTGAGGGCCATACCTCCGCGGTCGCCGAGGCTTATCGCCTAGGAATCATCTCCGGCTACGACGACGGCCGCTTCTACCCGTTCCTCACGCTGACCCGGGCTCAGGCTGCAGTCATGCTCTATGCCGCGCTGTCTCAGCCTCTCATTCCTCGTGTGGCTCCGCCCGCTGCCCTTCCGGCCGAGCCAGGGTATCCCACCGCGCGCGTCGGCTCCCGTGGGCCCCTGGTGGCCTGGCTGGAGGATAAACTGACGAAGCTCTCGTACCAACCTGGGGAGATCGACGGTGTGTTCGACGGCCGGACAAGCGAAGCGGTCATGGCTTTCGAGAAAGTACAGGGCTTGAGCCGGAATGGCATCGCGACCGGACAGGTGTGGAGCGCGGCGACAGGAGCTTCGGCTCCAGCGCCGCGGTTGTCAGCTGCGGGTAAGCGTGTGGAGATCGACCTCACGCGGCAGGTACTCATGCTGATAAGCGACGGGCAGGTTGTGAAGACGCTCCCCATCGCAAGCGGCCGGAACGGCCTTGAAACGCCCATCGGCACCTACTGGATCTACAGCAAGCTTCCCTACTGGCGGACCAGCACACTCGGCCAGCTCTACAAGCCCGCCTACTTCTACAACGGCTATGCCGTCCACGGTGCGTACTCTGTGCCGCCCAGTCCTGCCAGCCATGGCTGCGTCCGCGTGACGCTTACTTCCATGGACGCACTTTATCCGCAGCTCACCTACGGCATGCGGGTGGATCTGTACTACTGACCCTCAAGCGGGGACGCGCCGGGCTTGCCTGCAGGGGGAACCGGCTGTATCATTCCGGCCCTGAAGACGGGCGCTTAGCTCAGGGGGAGAGCGCTTCCTTGACGCGGAAGAGGCCGTAGGTTCAAATCCTACAGCGCCCACTATCTACCCGGGAGTCCTCGCAAAGGGCTCCCTTGTTGGCACTAGGCGGGCAACGGAGCCTGCTCCGTGGTTGAAAGGTTGCGCCGTGCAAGACGAGATCGCCGCGAACCTCCATTTGTGGGATAACTGGACCGACATCCACATGGGAAGCCGTTACTATGACGTGGAGGGCTTCATCTCAGACCCGCGCGGCCGACCATTCGACTGGGTGACGCGGGAAGTCGTCGGAGACGTTTCCGGCCTGCGCCTGCTGCACCTGCAGTGCCACATAGGCATCGACACGCTTCGGTTCTGCCTGGCGGGCGCCGTTGACGTCATGGGTGTCGACTTTTCGGCGAAGGCCGTCTTGGCCGCGCGGTCCATCGCCGAACGCATGGGTCAGCCGGTGACGTTCATCGAGGCCGACGTGGCGGCTCTGCCGGAGACCGTACCCCGCGCTGCGTTCGATGTCGTGTTCACCTCCTACGGTGCGATCGAGTGGCTTCCGGATCTGGAGCCCTGGGCGGAGTCCATCGCAACACGGCTTGCCCCTGGCGGAGTCTTCCACATCATCGATGCCCACCCTTTCATGTCGGTTTTCGATGACTTCGCCCCGGGCCCGCCGTTGTGCGTTCGGCACCCGTACTTCAGCCGGGAGCCGCTGTACTTCGAGGAGCACGGGAGCTACGCAGACCGTGATGCGGAATTCGTGGCCGACTCCTACGCGTGGCAACACACGCTAGCCGAGATCGTGGGAGTGTTGTCCAAACGCGGACTCGTGGTGGAGTCATTGAGGGAGTATCCCGTCGTCGCTTGGAAGGTGTTCGAGTTCATGGTCAAGGACAACGAGGGTTTGTGGCGGTTGCCCCCCGAAGCGGGCGACATTCCGTTGATGTTCGGGCTATCGGTCAGGAAACCGGGCTAGAGCGCAAGGCTGGCCGCGAACGCCCCACTTCGCTCATCCTGCGGGGCTGCGGGGCAGCCTGCCGTCGCTCTCCGGCGGTGCTCAGACGGCCGCTTTGCCAGCATGCGAAACCCATCTTGTGTCCGAAACACCGTTATTGGGTAACGTCGCGGACAGGAGACGACACCCACCAAGTGGAGGCATCTATGAACAAGAAGCGCAAAGTGGCACTCAGAAAGCACCGTAAGAAGACCGGCAAGAAGATCAATATCCGCCACCAGTAGGGGAGCCACGCCCGAGGCTGGTGCCAGTCCAAGGTCGCCGCTCGCCTAACCGCCCGCCTATCTCGAAAGGCCCCACCGCCATGACGATCGCATGCGCCTGGGCGCTCGACGAAGCCCATTGCCGCCCCGGAGGGGCTTAGGTCTCCTGGTATACTGAGGCTCCGCCGGGTCCCGATCGCCGCGCGCGTTCCGGCCTAGGGGTCACGACCAAGTCTCGTCTCCGAGTGAGGGTCCATGGAAATCCTGTTGCCCGATGGGTCTGGGCTGGAAGTCGCCGAAGGCGCGACCGCCCTCGATGTGGCCGAAAAGATCGGTCCCAGGCTTGCGAGAGCCGCGGTCGCGGCCAGCGTCAACGAGCGGATCGTGGAATTGCGGATGCCCCTTCGCGGAGGCGACCAAGTGGCGATCATCACCGCTACTTCCGACGACGGCCTGGGCGTGGTCCGCCACTCTGCTGCGCATGTCCTTGCCGAGGCAGTCGTCCACCTTTTTCCGGGCACGAAAGTGGCCATCGGACCTTCCATCAAGGATGGCTTCTATTACGACTTTGAGTTTCCTCAACCCGTCGGCGAGGACGATCTCGCGTCCGTCACCGAAGAGATGCAGAAGCTGATAGCAGCTGGGGCGCCGTTCGAGCGCCAAGAGGTGTCCAGGGACGAAGCGCTGGGGCTCTTCGCCGGCCAGCCTTACAAACTCGAGTTGATCGGCGATCTGCCCGAAGGCGAGACGATCAGCGTTTACCGCCAGGGCGACTTCCTCGACCTCTGCCGCGGCCCCCATGTCCCCGACACCAGCCGCGTCGGTGCGGTCGCTCTTCTGTCGGTGGCGGGAGCATACTGGCGCGGCCGTAGCGAGAACACCATGCTCACCCGCATCTACGGCACCGCCTTCGCGGGCAAGAAGGAACTTGACGAATACTTGGAGCGCATGGAGATGGCGCGCCAGCGCGATCACCGGCGTCTGGGCCGGGAACTCGGGCTCTTCAGCTTCCACGACGAGGGGCCAGGCTTTCCCTTCTTCCATCCCAACGGGATGCGGGTGATCAACGCCCTCCTGGAGTATTGGCGCCGCGAGCACGTGGCTGCCGGTTACGAGGAGACGAAGACTCCGATCATGCTCGAGCGCTCACTCTGGGAGCGGTCTGGCCATTGGGACAACTACAAGGACAACATGTACTTCACGCGCATCGACGACGTCGATTTCGCCGTGAAGCCGATGAACTGTCCGGGCGGCATCCTCATTTACAAGACGGATCAGCATTCGTACCGCGACCTGCCGTTGCGGATGGCGGAGTTGGGCCTCGTCCATAGGCACGAGATGTCAGGCGTGCTTCATGGTCTTTTCCGGGTCCGGCTCTTCACCCAGGACGATGCGCACATCTACTGCCTCCCAGAGCAGGTTGAAGACGAGGTACTGGGCGTCATTGAGTTGGTCAGGCGGATGTACCGTACCTTCGGCTTCGAACGGGTGCATGTGGAGCTCTCCACGCGTCCCGAGAAATCCATCGGTAGCATCGACATGTGGACCACGGCGGAGAGCGCTCTGGCAGCCGCTCTTGCGCGCGCCGGTCTCGACTACACCCTGAACCCCGGCGATGGCGCTTTCTACGGCCCCAAGATCGACTTCCACATCGAGGACGTCATGGGCCGCACCTGGCAGTGCGCCACCTGTCAACTGGATTTCGCCATGCCGGAGCGACTGGACCTGGACTACGTGGGCGAAGACAATCAGCGGCACCGGCCTGTCATGATCCACCGGACCGTGCTCGGGAGCGTGGAGCGTTTCCTTGCGATCCTGCTGGAGCACTATGGTGGGGCCCTGCCCGCCTGGCTGGCCCCGGTACAAGCAGTGGTGGTAGCCGTGGCCGACCGTCATGTCCCATACGCGGACGAGGTTTGCGCAGCCTTGGCGGACGCCGGGCTCCGGGCGGAGGTCGATCGCCGGCCGGAATCGGTGTCCAAGAAGATCCGCGACGGCGAGCTGCGCAAGGTGCCCTTCATGCTCGTGGTAGGCGACAGGGAGATCGACGCGCGGAGCGTCACGCTGCGCAGCCGCGGCAAGAAAGACACCGAGCCGCTCGACCTTTCGGTTGCGATCGAACGTCTTGCCCGAGAGTCCTGCCCACCCCAAGTCGCGGGGCAGGTGAAGCCTTGGCCGCCCGGCGCTCCTTGAGCGCCAGCGGCACTTAGGCTATACTCCGGCGAAGCATAAAGAGGAAGCCACCCTTCCCACCTCGTGCCTATTGGCGCTGAGGTCAAACCATAGAAGTTCGCAGCCGGTCGATTTGGCTGGGCTGTAGCATGGGAAAGCGGTGGTTGCACCGCTTTTTTGCGTCTTGTAGGAGTAACTAACCGGTAGCACCGGGGGAGGTGCAGGGCAGCATAGCCGATATCGTTCGCATCAATGAGAAGATCCGTGCTGACCAGGTCCGCTTGATCGGACCGGACGGCGAGCAGGTGGGGATCGTCAATACGTCGGAGGCCTTGGCGTACGCTGACAAGTTGAACCTCGACCTAGTCGAAGTGGCCCCGATGGCCACACCGCCGGTCTGCAAAGTGATGGACTATGGCAAGTACAGATACGAGCAAGAGCAGAAGGCCAAGGAAGCGCGCAAGCGTCAGACGACCATCAGCATCAAGGAGATCAAGCTGAGGCCGAAGATCGACGACCACGACTTCGAGACGAAGAAGGGTCACGTCGAGCGCTTCCTGAAAAAGGGAGACAAAGTAAAGCTCACGATCATGTTTCGCGGCAGGGAGCTCATGCACCCTCATCTGGGCGAGCGGCTCCTTAGGCGCATGGCTGCGGATCTGGCGGATATCTGCGACGTAGAGTCCGAGCCCAATCTGGACGGCCGCAATATGGTCATGATGCTTGCGCCTAAGCGGGGGTAACCCGCAGGGCGCAGAGGATCTGGCTTCTGCCGGCGTGTTAGAACTCGCAGACCGTCTCTGCTCCGTCAAGGCGCACGAAGACGGTTGAGAGGCGCGGTGTTGCCCGGGGCGGGCCGCGTAAGGATAGAAGGGGAACCAATGGCCAAAATGAAGACACATAAGGGTACGAAGAAGCGGATCAAGGTGACAGCGACGGGCAAGATCATGCGGCGCCGTGCTTTCGCCAGCCACCTGCTCACCAAGAAATCTGCCAACCGCAAGCGCAAGATGCGCAAGTATGCAGTCCTTGACGCCAGGGACGCAGGCCGCATCCGCGATCTTCTGGGACGTTAGGGGGCCATGCGATGCCTAGGGTAAAGAGGAGCATCAGCGCCCAAAAGAAACGCCGGAAGGCCTTGGGTGAGGCTAAGGGCTACTGGGGTCTTAAGAAGTCGTCATACCGGCGGGCCAAAGAGCAGCTGATCAAGTCCGGCACGTACGCGTACCGCGACCGTCGCGCACGCAAGCGCGAGTTCCGCCGCTTGTGGATCACCCGCATCAACGCTGGTGCGCGTGAGCATGGCATGAGCTACAACCAGTTTATCCACGGTCTGAAGCAGGCTGAGATCGAGGTGGACCGCAAGGTGTTGGCCGACCTCGTCGTGCGGGAGCCGGAAGTCTTCGCCCAGATCGCTGCCCGGGCAAAGGAAGCACTGGCCGCAGGCTAGGCGATGGTCCGCCTTCGCCCGTTTCCTCGCAGTCTGGCTACAGAGTCCCGATCGTGATCCGTCACATCGCCGGGCGGCAGAACCACAGCGTCAAGCTCGCTCGAAAGCTGCAACAGAAGAAGCACCGCCGCGATCGTGGCCGGCTGATCGGAGAGGGCCTCGACCTCCTGATCGTAGCCCAGGACGCTGGTGCCGACATCCTCGAGGTCCTAGCTCGTGAGGACCTTCTCTCTCGCTTGCCCCGTCGACTTGTCGAACGGGCAGAGGCCGGGCAGCTCGAGATCGGGCTCTGCGACCAGGAGACGTTGGCCGCCGCCAGCGCTCTCGGCGGGGCCGCTGACGTGTTGTTCGTCGTTAGAGAGCCGTCGTGGAATATGGCGGACCTCCTCTTGGCGGATTCGCTTGCCTTGTACCTCGATGGTGTTGGCGACCCGGGGAACGTCGGCACGTTGGTCCGGAGCGCAGTCGCATTCGGCGCGAGCGGAGTGATGACGGCCCCCGGCACGGCGGATACCTACGGCGCCAAGGCGATGCGAGCCGGCATGGGCGCGCAATTCCTGTGCAAGATCCTGCCTGAGGTGACCCCCGGCGATCTACTGTCTCGCCTTGACGCCGAGCGGACGCGCGGCTCTGGGCCGACTGCGATCCTGGTGGCGGACGCTCACGGGGGAGAAGACATCCGCACCGTCGGTCTGCTGGGCGGTGGGGGAGTCGTCCTCGTGCTCGGTGCTGAGCGCGCAGGACCGGGTGGTCAGTGGGAAGCTTTCCCGCGGGTCACCATCCCTCAGGTCAACTTCGACTCGTTGAATGTAGCCATGGCGGGAACGGTGTTGCTTTATGAGCTTTCCCGCGCGCGGAGTGGCAATCAGTAAGCCCTTTCGTTAGGATAGACTGCCCGAAAGGAGACCGTCATAGCCTCTAGAGACCCCATCCTCGATCAGATCGCTCGCGCCGACTTGCGGTCGATCTATGCCGACGGCCTGGCCAACATCGCTGGAGCCAACGACCTTGCCACTCTCGAGGCGGTACGGGTGAGATTCCTAGGGCGCAAGGCAGATTTGGTGCTGCTCCTTCGCAGTATCCCCGAGTTGCCGGTCGAGGAGCGTCCCGAGGTCGGCCGGGTGGGGAACGTGGTGCGAAAGTATCTGGAGTCCGCGGTGGAAGCCCGGCACGCCGAGCTGGAGACCGAGGAGCTGGTTCTCGGGCTGGAAAGAGAGAGGCTCGACGTCACTTTGCCGGGACGCGCCTCGCCCCTGGGCCACCTTCACTTGGTGATGCAGACCCAGCGCGAGATCGAGGACATCTTCACCGGCATGGGCTACCAGATAGCCGAAGGACCGGAGATCGAGACGGAGTACTACAACTTCGAGGCGCTCAATACTCCGGCCGACCATCCTGCGCGTTCCCTCCACGATACGTTCTTCATCGAGGGCGAAGTGTTGCTCAGGACTCACACGTCTCCGGTGCAGGTGAGGGTCATGGAGAAGCAGGCGCCGCCGGTTCGCATCATCTGCCCGGGGAGAGCTTACCGGCGCGACTCAGACGCCACCCACACGCCCATGTTCCATCAGGTGGAAGGGTTGGTGGTGGACGAACGCATCACGTTGGCGGATCTCAAAGGCACTCTCGAAACCTTCGTGCGCGCCATGTTCGGCGCGGACCGGCGGGTAAGGCTGCGCCCGCATTACTTCCCGTTCACCGAGCCTTCGGTGGAGGTCGACGTCTCTTGCATGATGTGCGATGGCGACGGTTGCCGGCTGTGCAAGCGCAGTGGCTGGTTGGAGATCCTCGGGGCGGGCATGGTGGATCCCGACGTGTTCCGGTTCGTGAACTACGACCCGGAGCGGTACACGGGTTTCGCGTTTGGTATGGGTATCGAGCGTATAGCGATGCTGAAACACGGGGTCAACGATCTCAGGCTCTTCTTCGAGAACGACCTCCGGTTCCTTCGCCAGTTCTAGACTGGAGTCACCATGAAAGCGCCTCTATCCTGGTTGTGTGAGTACGTGTCCGTGGAGATCCCGGTGGAAGAGCTGGCCTCGCGCCTTGCTCTCACGGGCACCGAAGTCGAACGGGTAGCGCAGGTGGGCGTCCCCGGGGACGAGGCTAACCTCGAATACTTCGTAGTCGGTAAGGTGTTGGATCGCTCCAAGCACCCCGACGCCGATAAACTCTCGGTCTGCATTGTGGACGTAGGCGAAGAGTCTCCGCGCACGATCGTCTGCGGCGCACCGAACGTGAGGGCCGGCATCACTGTTGCGGTCGTGCTGCCTGGCGGAATCATGCCGGATGGCACGGTCATCAAGGATGCCCGACTGCGCGGCATCGCCTCGGCCGGAATGATCCTGTCTGAGGCTGAACTGGGCTACGCCGCCAAGAGCCCGGGGATCGTGGAGCTTCCTGACTCCTGGCTGGCGGGAGACCTCGTGGCCGACTATCTGCCGTTGTCGGAGTGCGTGTTGGAGGTCGAAGTCACGCCCAACCGCCCGGACTGTCTCTCCATTCGCGGTCTGGCGCGGGAGATCGCCGCCATTACCGAAGTTCCCTTCGAGGAGGACATCAGCTACCCGCATCCCTGGGGGGAGCGCCGGGTGGATGAGGACGTCTCCGTGGAGGTGTGGGCCCCCGATCTCTGTCCGCGGTACGCGGCAAGGGTGATCCGGGGGATCACGGTGGCCGAGTCGCCCACGTGGCTCAAAGCCCGCATCGCTCAGGCCGGCATGAGGCCGGTGAACAACGCGGTGGACGTGACGAACTACGTACTCTGGGCCCTGGGGCAGCCGCTCCATGCATTCGATCTCCAGCAAGTGAGAGGGCGGAAGGTCATCGCCCGCAGAGCCGAGCCAGGCGAGACGCTCGTCACTTTGGATGGCGAGACTCGTACGCTCACCGAAGACATGCTCGTGATCGCCGATGCCGAGCGGGCCTCCGTCGTCGCTGGGATCATGGGCGGCATGGACAGCGAGATCACCGACCAGACCACCGACGTGCTTCTGGAAGGCGCGAACTTCTCGGGCCCCTCGATCATGCGGACGTCCTCGGCCCTGGGTGTGCGCAGCGAGGCATCCACGAGGTATGAAAAGGGGCTCGATCCGGAGTTGATCCCGCTTGCGCTCGACATGGCCTGCCAGCTGATGGTCGAACTATGCGGGGGCACGGTATCTGTCGGGACCATCGATGTGCGGGAGCCTGAGACGCCACCTCGAGTAGTCACTCTGCGGCCTGCACGCGTGGACCACTTGCTGGGTACCACGCTGCCGGTCTCCGAGATGGAAAGCATTCTGGCCCGGTTGGGCTGCAACGTTCGCGACTGCGGTGACGACTTCCTTGTGTCCGTGCCCTCTTTCCGTCGGGATCTTGAGCGCGAGGTGGACCTCATCGAGGAAGTAGGGCGCATCCATGGCGTGGGTAACATCCCTTCCACTCTACCGCCACAGCGGTCGGGTAGAGGGGGTCTCAGCCCCGAGCAACGCGGTGTCCGTCTTCTCGAAGACTTGCTTGTGGGGGCCGGGCTCTCTCAAGTCATCACCTACTCGTTTGGAGACGAAAGATGGAGCGACCGTCTACGGTTGGAGCCCAGCGATGCCCGTCGCAAAGCCGTGCGCGTGGCCAATCCCCTCAGTGGGGACCAGGCGTTCATGCGGACGATGCTCCTCCCGGGGCTGCTCGAGACCGCGGGCAAGAACGTGGCCACCAGGGAAGAACGCATCCACATTTTCGAGATCGGTAGAACCTTCCATCCATCCGGCGGGGTGCTTCCCGACGAGAAGAGGCGGGTCGGCTTTTTGGTGGCCGGTGCATGGGAAGGCGACTCGTGGTCCAAAGCGGGCATTGTCACTGACTTCTTCGTGGCCAAGGGTCTCACCGAAAGGCTTGCCGAAGGTCTGGGTGTCGGTCTCAACTTCAGGCCTGCCACCGAGCACTTCCTGCATCCAGGAAAGAGTGCGACGGTCGAAGATCCGTCGGGCCGTCCGATCGGTTGGGTGGGGGAGATCCACCCCCTGGTTCTGCAGGAGTACGAGCTGCGGGGGCTCACAGCGGTAGCGGCAGAACTGGACGTGGAACTGTTGATCGGCCTCCGTCCCGAGACGCCCATGTTCGAAGACCTCTCGACGTTCCCTCCCGTGGAACAGGACTTGGCGCTAGTTGTCGATCGCGACCTGCCCGCGGCCGAGGTGGTCGCAGCATTGCGGGTCGCTGGAGGTGGGCTTCTTGAAAGCGTACAGATCTTCGATCTCTATGAGGGCAACCAGGTGCCACCCGGGAAGAAGAGTCTGGCTTTGAGGCTGAGTTTTCGCTCTCCCGATCGCACCCTTAGCGAGGCTGAGGTGAACGACCTGCGTTCGCAGATGCTTGCCGCCGTGGCTTCATCGGTCGGGGCGACGCTTCGCGTCTAGCCCGAGGCAAAGGACAGGCGCGGTGCGGGGGTCCCCAACCGATCTGAGCCGGCGTCGCGCTTACGGTTGTATCTTCTTGCTCACCACTGTATAGTCATGCACTCGCGAGGCCGGCCTGCGAGTGCTCATGGCTCCCGGGTGAGATAGGTGGACCCCAAAACCGACTAGAAAGGGCAGTCGTGACCGTTGCGAGCGTGGTTGGGGCTACGGGTTACACAGGAGCTGTCCTCACGGACATCTTGTCGCAACACCCGGGAGTGGAGCTTGGGGCCTTGACCTCCATATCCCATGCGGGCAAGACCGTAGCCGACGTCTTTCCGCGGCTGAGGGTGCAAGGTCGATACGTCGCCTATTCACGCGAAGCCATCCGGGGATCGGACGTGGCCTTTGTCTGCTACCCGCACGCCCAGTCCCATGAGGTGGTGTCTGAGCTCGTAGACTCCGGTTGCCGGGTGATCGACTTGAGCGCGGACTTCAGGCTCAAGGACCCCGCGGCTTACTCGCTGTGGTACGGGTTCGAACATCCGCGCCCCGACCTCGTCGCGGAAGCGGTGTTCGGCCTCCCGGAGGCCTATCGAGACAAGATAGCTCAAGCTCGCCTGGTGGCGAATCCGGGCTGCTTTCCCACCGGTATGCTGCTTGGCCTTATCCCATTCGTCGACCGCATCGATCCTTCCGGAGTGATCGTTGATTCGAAGTCGGGGGTGACTGGAGCGGGACGCACTCCGTCGGAAAAGACCCACTTCTGTGCCGTCCAGGACAATTTCAAGTCGTACAGCGAGGTTGGCCACAGGCACACTTCGGAGATGCTGCAGGAGTTGTCCTTGGCCGCGGGCTCGGATCTGCCGGTGGCATTTACGCCGCATCTGTTGCCGGTGGACCGGGGCATTCTAAGCACGATCTACTTCCGGCCCCGGGGGGAGATAGGCACTTCGGATGCCTGGTTGAGCGCGTGTGCCGAGTGCTACAGCGCCGAGCCCTTTGTGGAGGTGGTCGATGCCGTTCCTAGCCTTCACGAGGTACAGGGCACGAACTTCTGCCGTCTTTCGGTGCGGGTGGACTCTGCCTCGGGGCTGGTGAAAGTCTTCACCGTCATAGACAACCTGGTCAAAGGAGCTTCCGGGCAGGCCGTGCAGAATATGAATATCATGTTCGGACTGGACGAGGATGCTGGGCTGAGGAGGAAGGTATGAGCGGAAAAGGCGGGCCGGATCACCCGATAGTCGTCGACCCGGAGAGCTCTCGCTTTTTCCGGCTACCCCCGGATGTCCGTCTGGTGGAGCCGGCGAGCGGCTCGCAGGGAGCCACGTATCCGGCCGGATTCTTGGCCGCAGGGGTAGTGGGAGGACTGAAGGACAGCGGGCGGCCCGACATGGGCGTCCTCGCGGTTGCTTCGGAATGTCGGGGCACCACCGCTTCTGCAGCCGTGTTCACGACGAACGCGTTCGCCGCGGCCCCCGTCCGCGTCAACCAGACAGAGTGCGACCTCGATCATCTGTTGGCGGTCGCCATGAACAGCGGCAACGCGAATGCGTGCACGGGCGAGCAAGGACTTGGGGTCGCCCGAGTCATGCAGGAGTCTTGCGCAGTGGGCCTCGGCATCGCAAAAGCGAGTGTGGCCGTCGGATCCACTGGGATCATCGGCGTGCCCCTCGACGAGGCGATGCTGGCCGCGGGCATACGCAAAGCCGCTCAAGCCGTGGTGCCCGACGGAGGTCCGGCTTTCGAGCACAGTGTGATGACCACCGACCGTTTTCCTAAGATGTGCGCGCTCGACGTCCCGACCGTGGACGGGCTCGTCCACCTGGGTGTGTGCGCAAAGGGGGCCGGGATGATCTCTCCCGCCATGGCAACGATGTTGTGTGTCGTCACAACCGACGCAACACTCCAGCCGGCAGGCGCCAAGAACCTTCTGAAGGCTGCGGTTGACACTTCATTCAATCGCATCACAGTCGATGGCGAGATGAGCACGAACGATTCCGTGTTCTTCATCGCGAGCGGGGCGTCGGGTGTGAGTCTTTCTTCGGAGGGGCTCGACCAGCTGGGCGCCGCTTTGGACGCCATGCTCCTCCGCATCGCCCTCATGATGGTCGCGGACGGCGAGGGGGCCACGAAGATCGTACGCCTGCAGGTGGCCGGGGCTCCCGACGAACCCACCGCGGTCCATGTGGCGCGGGCGATCGCGGGCTCTCCGTTGGTCAAGACGGCGGTGTGCGGGGAGGATCCAAACTGGGGTCGTGTGATCAGCGCGGCCGGCGCTGCCATGCGCGGCAAACGTCTGCCGCATGCGTCTTTGCTGTTGGGCGGGGTCAAAGTAGTGGAGAATGCCGCCGCGCTCCCGGTGTCGGAGTCGGACAACGTCAAGATGCACGCCGCCATGAAAGAACCTGAGTTGGACATACATCTGGACCTCGGCACCGGAGAGGCCTCGGCCGAGATCTTCTTCTCCGACATGGGTCACGAGTACGTAACCATCAACGCCGAATACCACACCTGAGGGCAGGCATGCGCGAGATATATCGCAAAAGGGTGGAGACGCTCCTCGAGGCACTGCCGTACATCCGCATGTTCAGCGGGACCACGATGGTGATCAAGTACGGAGGCGCAGCGATGAGCTCCGCCGACCTCAAAGACGAGTTCGCCACGGATATCGCTCTGCTGCGCTACGTCGGCATCAGGCCGATCATAGTGCACGGCGGGGGGAATGAGATCAGCGGTTACATGAAACGCCTCGACCTTCCCGTGAGATTCGTCGAGGGCCTCCGTGTCACCGACAAAGCCGCCATGGAGGTGACCAAGATGGTGCTTGTCGGCAAGGTGAACAAGGAGATTGTCGGCCTGATCAACAGCAAAGGGGCGCCCGCGGTCGGGCTCTGCGGCGACGACGGGGCCCTAATCATGGCCAAACCGCTGGTCAAGCGCGGGGCGGGCGGCGAGTTACTCGACCTAGGCTTGGTGGGTGAGGTGACCGATGTGAACACTCGGCTCCTGGACCTGTTGGAGGCGGAATATGTGCCCGTGGTCGCGTCTGTGGGCATGGGAGACGAGGGCGAGAGCTACAACATAAACGCCGACACTGTAGCCGGAGCTCTCGCGGCGGCGCTAAAGGCCGAAAAGGTCATCTTCCTCACCGATGTATCCGGCCTTCGCGCCGACCTCGACGACGAAAGCAGTCTGATATCGGCCTGCACTACGGCCGACGTGGTGGAGCTGGTTGAGGCTGGAAAGGTGTCGAAGGGCATGATCCCCAAGGTTGAAGCCGTGTTGGCGGCCCTGGAGGCGGGGGTCGGCGCCGCGCATATCATAGACGGCCGCATCGCACATTCGATACTGCTCGAGATACTCACGGACGATGCGGGTCTGGGGACAAAGATCGTCGCCGCTTCGAATGCGCGGCATTGAGGGAGGCGTAGCCGAATGAGTGTCAGACATTTCCTGAAGGTTCCGGACCTATCCAAAGCCGAGTTCGACCATGTACTCGAACAGGCCGCGGTCTGGAAGCGGTCGCCGCTCTCGGACATCTTGTCCGGCAAGACCGTCGCGCTCATTTTCGGAAAACCGTCGACGCGCACGCGTGTGTCTTTCAGCGTCGGCGTCTACCAGTTGGGCGGGATGCCTCTCTACTTGTCGGAGCAGGAGCTCCAGATGCGGAAGTCTGAGAGCATCGAGGATACAGCCCGAGTCCTCTCGCGCTACGTGGACGCGATCGTGATCCGTACGTTCGCAAAACGGGATGTGGAGGACCTTGCATCCGCCTCTTCTGTGCCCGTCATCAATGCTTTGACCGACGAGGATCATCCGTGTCAGGCGCTGGCCGACATGTTCACCTTCATGGAACGCTTTCCCGATCCAGTCGGGCGGAAGATCGCCTACCTGGGCGATGGGAACAACGTCGCGGCGTCGCTGGCGGAAGCCGGGGCGATGGCGGGTGTGGACATTTGCCTGTGCGTGCCCCAAGGATTCGACCTCCCCGAGGAAAAGTCGGCCGGCATAGCGCGACTCGCGTCCGAACATGGCACGAGATTCTGGGTTGAGCGAGATCCGGAGGCTGCTGCGCAAGGTGCCTCTGCGCTCTACACCGACGTATGGGTAAGCATGGGACAGCAACAGGACTCTGGGAAGCTCGAGGCGATGCAGCCATACCGGGTCGATTCGCATCTGCTCGCGCTGGCGCGGCCTGACGCCGTCGTCCTTCATTGCCTGCCTGCCCACCGGGGAGAAGAGATCACCGACGAAGTCATCGACGGTCCGCAGTCGGCCGTCTTTGACGAAGCCGAGAACCGTCTCCACGTCCAGAAGTCGCTCATGGCGTACCTCCTCGCGGGCAGGTGACGACGTGAACAAGCGGCAACGGCAACAGATCATACGCAGGGTGCTCAAAGACCGCACGGTCGCGAGCCAGGGCGAGTTGGTGGCGTCTTTGGGAGCCGCGGGTTGTCGTGTCACCCAGGCGACGATAAGCCGGGACCTCCGCGAGTTGGGGCTCCAGAAGAGCCGGGACCTCACCGGCCGCCCGCGTTACGTCTTCATCCCCTCCAGTGACGAGCATAAGGACCCCACAGCAGCCTGTGGCCGCATGCTGAAGGAGTTCGGGCGGGGCTTGGAGACGGCTCAAAATTTGCTGGTTCTCAAGTGCGACCCTGGTGCGGCGCCGGGGATGGGAAGGGTCATCGACGAACTGGGGTCGGAGCTCATCCTCGGATGCGTTGCCGGCGATGACACGGTGATCCTCGTGAGCAAGGATGCAGCGGCGGCTGAAGCCGTTTACAGTTATCTCAAGGAACTAGGAGGCTGAACAAGATGGGCAAAGAGAAGTGCGTGCTGGCATACTCCGGTGGACTGGACACGTCCGCGCTGATCCCGTACATGATGGAGAAGTTCGGCTACGAGATGATCGCCGCCCTCGTGGACGTGGGCAGGATGCAGGACCTGGAGGGATTGCGCCAGCGAGCGCTTGATGCGGGCGCCGTTGAGTCGGTCGTGATCGACGCGAAGGACGAGTTCGTTCGCGACTTCGCGTTTCCGGCTCTCAAGGCCAACGCCCTCTATGAGGAGAAGTATCCCCTACACTCCGCCTTATCGCGCCCTCTCATATCCAAGAAGATGGTCGAGTTGGCACACGTGCATGGAGCCAAATTCGTGGCCCACGGCTGCACGGCGAAAGGGAACGACCAGGTGCGCATGGACGTGTCCATCCGCTGCCTGGATCCATCCATAACTGTTCTCGGCCCGGCACGCGACTGGAATATGACGCGGCCAGAACTCCTCGACTACGTGGCCGCGCGGGGGATCAATATCCCTCTTACCAAGAAGAACCCGTATTCCATCGACGAGAACCTGTGGGGCCGCGCGATCGAGTGCGGCGAGCTCGAAGACCCCTGGCGGGCGGCGCCGGAAGATGCCTATGTCTTCACGGTCAGCCCGGAGAACGCGCCGGACGAGGGGGTGGAGCTCATCATTGGCTTCGAGGCCGGCATCCCCGTGACCCTCGATGGTAAGGCACTCGACCCGGCGACCCTCGTCGAGACTGTCGACAAGGTCGGAAGTGCGCACGGCTTCGGCCGCGTGGACATGGTGGAGAACCGTCTGGTGGGTATCAAGAGCCGCGAGACCTACGAAGTGGCCGGCTCCCTCGCTCTCATCAAGGCTCACCGCGAGATCGAAGACCTGGCTCTCACCCGGGAGCTCCAGCACTTCAAACGCATGATCGACCAGCGGATGACCGAGCTCATCTACGATGGCCTGTGGTTCAGCCCCCTTGCCGATGCGTTGCGTGCGTTCGTCGACGAGAGCCAGAAGTACGTGACGGGGGAAGTGCGTCTGAAGTTCTACAAGGGCTCGTGCAGCGTACTGGGCCGCCGGTCACCAAACTCTCTGTATGTGGGTAAGCTTGCTACTTACGGTTCGGGCGACACCTTCAGCCACGAGTCGGCCAAAGGCTTCATCCAGTTATGGGGCCTGCCGGTGGAAGTCTGGTCTCGTAAACGGCAGGGATTGCTTTAGAGACGCTCGGGCGACTGCCGATGAGCGCAGAAGAGTCACCCGCTCGGCATGGGGGACACGGTTATGGGAGAGGGCATGGGAACTGACGGAGGCACCTCGCGCTCGCCCGGCACGGGCCTCTCCGGCAAGCTCTGGGGCGGCCGGTTTGCGGCCGACCAAGCGCCACTGTTCG
Organism: Thermoleophilia bacterium; assembly: GCA_017882525.1. GTDB lineage: Bacteria > Actinomycetota > Thermoleophilia > RBG-16-64-13 > RBG-16-64-13 > Chersky-299. Next base: position 8,466 of record JADGPI010000017.1, on the reverse strand, counting down.
AGCGCCTGAACGCGTCTTTGCCGTTCGACTACGTGCTCGCGCCGTACGACCTGGCGGGTTCCCGAGCGCATGTGCGCATGCTTGTATCCATCGGCGTCCTCAGCGGCGAAGAAGGAGGCAGGCTACTCAGCGGCCTTGACCAGGTTGCCGCGGAGATCGAATCAGGCACGTTCGTGTGGGACCTGAGTGACGAGGACGTTCACATGGCCATAGAGAAGCGCCTGATCGTGATGCTGGGCCCCGTGGGCGGCAAGGTGCATACCGGCCGCAGCCGCAACGACCAGGTGGCGCTGGACCTCCAACTCTATCTCCGCGACGCGGTCGACGGGCACCAGGAGCGAGTCATTGGCTTGATGCGCTCGCTACACCACAAGGCGAGCTCGGAGGGCTCGGTGGTGATGCCGGGTTTCACTCACATGCAGCGGGCCCAGCCCGTTCTCCTCGCGCACCATCTCCTCGCCTACTTCTTCATGTTGGAACGAGATCGGAGAAGGCTGGTGCGGTGGCGCGATTCTTCCTGGATGCCTCTCGGCGCCGGCGCGCTCGCCGGAGTCAACTACCCGCTCGACCGCGAAAAGGTCGCCGTGGAGTTGGGCTTCGACCAGGTGGCGCCGAACGCCATGGACGCGGTGGCTTCGAGGGATGCCGCGCTTGAGTACCTTTCGACTGCGGCTATTTGCTCGCTGACGCTGTCCCGGCTGGCGGAGGAGATGGTCCTGTGGTGCAGCCAAGAATTTGCCTTTGCCACGCTTCCCGATGAATGGACGTCCGGATCCAGCATCATGCCCCAGAAGAAGAATCCTGATGGTGCGGAGCTGGTCCGCGCCAAGGCAGCCGGGTTTCTCGGCCGGCTGGTCAGCCTCGGCTCACTCCTCAGAGGCCTGCCGCTCGCATACAACAAGGACCTCCAGGAGGACAAGGTTTACGTGTTCTCCACGCGAGAGGAGCTCGATCTCTGTCTCGAGGCGATGACCGCGATGGTGACGGCCGTGCGCTTTGATCCAGACAAGATGCGCCAAGCGGCCGAGGGCGGCTATGCCCAAGCCACCGATGTGGCCGACTACTTGGTCACCCGCGGGCTGCCGTTCCGGGACGCGCACCGCGTCACCGGGCAGCTGGTGGCGTTGTTGGCAGCCCAGAAGCGCCCGATGGCTGCGGCGACCTTGGATGAGCTTGAACGGCTGAGTCCCCTTTTTGACTCGTCCTATTATCAGGTGGTGGATCTCGATGGGGTCATCGCCGCCAAGGTGTCCCCAGGGGGAACATCTCCCAGGAGCGTGGCGGCACAGCTGGATTTGGCGACGAAGATGCTCGTCGAAGCCGACAACGTTTAGGCTGAGGAAGGAGATATCCTCCGACCCACGCCGGCCCGCTCGCCGCCAGAAGCGGCTCTCGGCGTCTTGTAGCGGGCTTGTATGCCCATGCTAAGATTGCCGGGTGAGCGCCGTCCGTACCCCCGAAACTCGTGCAACGCGGCCCCTTGGGCGATTGCTCGAGACTTCTTTCTTCGACCGTCCTTCTGATGTCGTCGCGCCTGAGTTGATTGGCAAGATCGTTTGGCGGGCGGGAGTGGGAGGGGGGCGGCTCACGGAGGTGGAGGCTTACCTTCCATTGGGCGACCCGGCGTGTCACGGGGCGCGGGGTATGACCCGACGAAACAGAGCGCTGTTCGGGCCTCCGGGCACGATTTACATATATCTGAGTTATGGGGTCCACGTGTTGCTGAACCTGGTGTGTGACCGAGAATCCGTTGCATCCGCGGTCCTGGTGCGGGCGTTCGAGCCCCTGGAACCGATCGACCTCATGGCTCGCAACCGGGGGCTGGACCCTCGGGCGCTACATCTGCGAGATCTGTCCCGCGGACCAGGCAGGGTCGGCCAGGCCCTGGGGCTGGATCTGAGAATAGACGGGCTCCCGCTGGGGACGGCCTCCGGCGTGGCTCTGCTGGACGATGGCGAAAGGCCGCCGGTTGGGAGTTCCTCCCGAGTGGGCATCTCGGAAGGGACAGAGCTACAACTCAGGTTCTATTGGGAAGGTAGTGGTTACTTGTCACGCGGGGGGAAACTTCGGAGAGGGGACGAGCGATGAAGCTGCGCGAGATGTATGAGGTTGCCGTGAAGAAAGGCGAGGAGTCGGACCCCAGAGGGCCGAAAGGCGTGGCGCTCGTTTTGGAGAATGCGCAGCACGAGTACGACGACTTGGCTGAACGGCACCGCTGGGAGTTCGACACGGAGCGACTCACGAATCCGTTTGCCGACACCCGGATCCTGGTCGGTGAGCCCGACACGGACATCAAAAGCGCGCTTGTGGGCATCGACTTGGAGGTGGGCGAAGTGTTACTCGCCGACCGACTGAGGGAGAAGGGGCGGCCGGTCGACCTTCTCCTCGCCCATCATCCCGACGGCAAAGCACTGGCCAGGCTGGAAGAAGTCATGGGTGTGCAGGCCGACGTGTGGCACAAGTTCGGCGTGCCGATCTCCTACGGCGACGCGGTGATGTCCGAGCGGATGCTGGAGATCAGGCGATCGCTCCACCCCCGCAACAACGATCAGTCATTGGCCGCGGCGAGACTTCTGGGCCTTCCGTACCTGTGCTGCCACACACCGGCTGATAATTGCGTGAACGCCTTTCTGCAGACCCGCTGCGACGAGCTGCCCGAGAACACCACCGTGGACGATGTGCTGGACATGCTCAAGGCCATCCCAGAGTACCGGGACGCAGTCCTCCAGGGGATGGGACCCGTCATTTACGAAGGAGAGGGAAGCCGCCGCGCGGGGAAGATCATGGTCGACATGACGGGCGGCACGTCAGGCCCTGTCGAGTCGATCACGCGTCTGGCGGCCGCGGGAGTCGGCATGATCGTCGGCATGCACATGGGGGAGGAGCACAGGAAGAAAGCCAAGGAAGAGCGCGTCAATGTCGTCATCGCCGGGCACCACGCGTCAGACTCACTCGGGATGAACCTCATCATCGACGAATACGAGCGGCGTGGGGTGACCGTCATACCATGCTCCGGTTTCACGCGGGTGAGCCGGGCCTGAGAGGTGGTCTCCCGGCTACGGCGCCGTAGCCGGTCCGGAGCTCACCACGATGTTCACCGTGCTTCCTGGCGGCACTGAGTCACCTGGGGCCGGGTCCTGGGACGCTACGATCCCCGAAGGGTCTGGCCCGGACTGGGTGGACTCGCCGAGCGCCAGCCCGACCTGGGCCGCCAAGGCCCTGGCTGCCGCGATATCTAGTCCTTGAAAGGTCGGGACGGTCGTGACGGCCGTGGTCGTCGTCGTGGCCGCGGCAGACACGATGAGAGTCACCGTCTGCCCTTGAGTCAGAACACTCCCGGCGACCGGGGTTTGGTCGACCACGGTGCCGGCGAGGGCAGTAGCCTCCGGATCGTCGACCGTCGCGACCTTGAAGCCCGCCTTTTCGATCGCTGCTCGAGCAACGGCGGTAGTTTCGCCTCTCACGTCAGGCACGGGGACGTCCTTGGGCTTGTGGATCGTGCATCGCGCGGTTGGCTCCTGACCGACAAGGAACAGCATGGGCACGACTTTGGGGCAGTATGGCGTGGGCAATTGGTGGGACTCGCTGCAGACGTTCACAGTCACATACCGGTCATTTGCGGCCGGCTGAGCGAAATCGGTCTTCGGGGTGCCGTCGAGAGCCTCCTTCATGTACATAGCCCAGATCTTCGCCGGCAACGAACCCCCGGTGACAGCGCCGCCGTGCACGTCGGTCATAGCTTTTTGCTCGGTGGGGTAGCCCACCCAGACCGCCGTCACCATGTCGGGCGTGTACCCCACGAACCACGCGTCGCGGTAATCCGTAGTGGTGCCTGTCTTGCCGGCCGCTGGGCGGCCGATGTCCGCCGCGGTGCCGGTACCCTCGGTTATCACCTTCTGCAGGATGGAGGTCGTAAGCGACACCAGTCCGGGATCGAGGACCTGGGTCCAAGTGGGCTTGCTCTCGTCGAGGACTTTGCCCGCCGAGTCGGTGACGCGCACGATGGTCACGGGGTAGCTTGCTTGCGAGGGATCGAAAACAGTTGCGTTCGACAAGCGCTTGCCGCCAGAAGCCAACGTTGCGTACGCCATGGCCATCTCGAGCGGACTAACGCCAATCGTAAGCCCACCAAGGGCGATAGCTGGGTTTGGAGGGTTACCCAGCGCGGTGACGATCCCCATCGCTTTGGCGGTTGAAGCGACGGCCGCTGGCCCCAGGTCCATGATCAGTCGGGCATACACCCCGTTGGAGGACTGGGCGGTCGCTTGGGTCAGTGTCAGCAGTCCAGCGTCGGTGGACTTGACTTTCCACGGACCCCCGGTGAGATCGATAATCGCTGAGCTCGACTCGTAGGTCGTGTCGGGGCTCATGCCCTGCTTGAGCGCCGTCACCAGGACGAATGGCTTGAACGCGGAACCGGGCTGACGAAGGCCCTGTATGGCCAGATTGAATTGCTGTTGCTTGAAATCCGTGCCTCCCACCATGGCGACCATGCGGCCGGTGTGAAGATCGATGGAGACAAGCGCGGCGGACGGATCTCCCGGCTTGTTGAGGACGGCGGCGACAGCGTTCTCTGCCTGGGTCTGGTGCTGGAGATCCACGGCTGTGTAGACGCGGAGACCGCCATTCAGCACTGTGGAAGAACCGTAGCGAGCAACGAGTTGCTCGCGCACCATCTCGACCCAATAGGGGACCTTCTGCGTGGCGCTGCTGGTCGCCGTGGTGAGTTTTAGTGGGGTCGCGAGCGCGTCCTGTAGTTGGGCGCTGGTGATGTAACGCTGCTGGAACATCTTGTTGAGGACCAGGTCACGTCGGGCTTGTGCGGCTTTCGGATCGCGACGAGGGTCGTAGTTCGAGGGGGCTTTTGGCAGACCGGCAAGGAGCGCCGCCTGGGCGATCGTTAAGTCTTTTGCGTCCACCCCGAAGTAGTCCTGCGCCGCCGCCTGAACACCGTACGCGCCCTCGCCGAAGTAGATGATGTTGAGGTACTCGTCGAGGATCTTCTCCTTCGACCACTGCTTTTCCAGCTGATAGGCCATCGCGGCTTCGCGAAGCTTGCGGTCGAGCGTCCGGTCCGAGCTGATGTAGGCGTTCTTGATGAACTGCTGGGTGATAGTGGAGCCACCCTGCACGATGTTGCGGTGCAGCATGTCGGCCCACAAAGCCCGGAGGATGCCGAGAAAGTCGACACCGCCATGAGTGTAATACCGCTGGTCCTCGATGGCGACAACCGCATCCCGCATGCGCTGCGGGATCTGGTCGGCAGTAAGCACGTCCCGGTTCTCTACCCCGTGTAGATCCGCCAGGAGCACTGGAGTTGAGGAATCGTCGAATATCTTCGTGGTCTGCGCAGTCTTGAGCTGGGCAGCCGCATCCAACGGGGGCAGGGTGCGGGCGACGCCGACGTAGAGCCCTGCGAGGGTGGAGAGCACCGCGACTATCAGCAGCAGAAGGGCGAAGAGCCCACCCTTGAGAAGGCGCCGCACCCAACTACCCTGCCTGCGAGTGGCCCTGTTCTTGCTGCCGTTCCGAGTGGTGGTCACACCGAGATGTTACACCAGCCGAGCAATCACGGGGGCATCCGGGGAGGGCGCGGCCTCCGGCGGCGCGCCCGTCTTTCCGCTGAGACCCGCGGTATCTCCGGGATTTGGAGGTCCGTGTGATATCCTGCCCGCCTGGAGGTGACTGTGCAGACCGATGGCGACAAAGGATGCGTCCCGGCTGAGATCCTGGAGGAGCTCGAGGAGCTTCTCCTCGGCAGCGTCGACGCTCTGCCGCAGGGCGGACTTCTAGAGCAGTTGAGGCGTTCGCGTACCGAGAGCCGACCGCTTCGGGTGAAACTGGGTGTAGACCCCACGGCGCCCGACATCCATCTCGGCCACACGGTCGTTCTGCGCAAACTGGCCCAATTCCAGAGTCTCGGGCATCAAGCAGTGCTGATTATAGGAGACTTCACCGCTAAGGTGGGGGATCCGTCGGGCCGCTCAAAACTTCGCCCGCGTCTCTCCGACGAGGCAATAGCCATCAACGCCGCCACGTACGTGGAACAGGCGGCCAAGGTCCTCGACATGGACAAGGTCGAACTTGTCTCCAACGGGGATTGGCTGGGTCCCTTGCGTATGGACGAGGTCCTGCGGCTCAGCTCCGCGGTGACCGTGGCACGCATGCTCGAACGGGACGACTTCTCACGGCGCTATGAGAGCAACGAGCCCATCTCGATGCTCGAGTTCATGTACCCGCTTCTACAGGGCTACGACAGCGTGGCCGTGAAGGCCGACATCGAGCTGGGAGGCACCGACCAGAAGTTCAACCTGCTCATGGGGCGCACGATCATGGAGGCCTACGGGGTTCCCCCGCAGACGATCATGACCGTGCCCCTGCTCGTAGGCACCGACGGCGAACAGAAGATGTCGAAATCCTACGGCAACTACATCGGGGTCAACGACCTCGCAGACGACATGTTCGGCAAGGTCATGTCCATCCCCGACGATCTGATGCTCACCTATTTCGGCCTGCTGACAGGTGCTACGCGACACCAGGTGGAAATAGTGGCCCAAGGCCTCGAGGATGGGTCATACCACCCGGCACAAGCCAAACGGGATCTGGCCGAGAGACTCGTGACCCTCTACCATTCGCCCGAAGCCGCGGCGGCAGCACGCGCTGGTTTTGACCGTGTCTTCAAGGAAAAGGACCGGCCGGAGTCGATCCCCGAACATCAACTGCCGGACGACGTGCTACGCGATGGCCGGGTCTGGCTGCCGCGCCTCCTCACAGCCCTAGGACTTGCGTCTTCGAACGGCGAGGCTCGGCGCTTGATCGAACAAGGCGGCGTAAGACTCAATGGCGTGCCCGTCGCCGACCCCCAAACCGAACTGTCGGTCGAGACTCTCAAAGGCGCGGTCCTCCAAGTGGGGCGCCGGAAGTTCGTGCGTCTCCTCTAGCCCATTGTGGCCCGGCGGGCGTCGGGTCGACTGCCCAAATACAACCAAGGTTGCACCTACGCCGGTGGCGTTCCTTACTATCCTCTTCCTGCCCGACTGCCAAGTGCGCCACCGCCGGAGGTCATACCAGTGTGTCGTTCCTCTTTCAGATGTGACTCACCGTCGCGCAGCATCTCCTGTCGCTCTCTAGGCAAGGGGGCTGCAGCCTGGCCAATCGACGCCACCGCAGGACTCGCGCGAGGCGCAACGCAGCGCGAGCTTGGATGGCGAAGGCGGGCGCTATTTGTTATCGGGTTTGTCTGCGCCCTAGGCGGGGTGACCGCCACGGGCTTTGGCTGCGGGACATCTGAGGCTTCGAAGCCGGCCCCCGTGTCGACGGTTCCTCCCACCACCATCGCAATGGTACAGACGCTGCCTGGTTGGGGCCCTCCCGACGCCTCTGTCCAGCGTGCGCTTGGGCTGATCCGGGCAGCCTCTCGCGGGCTGAAACTCTACCTTCCTACCGTGCTCCCCGCCGGCACTGTCGCCCCGGAGCGTTGGTGGCCCGTATCTGAGGTCGAGACCCCCAGCTTGTACTCGGGTCCGGTCACACCGAACCCGCGAATAACCGACCGTCAAGAAACCGGCCCCGAGATCCAATTGGTCCTCGAATCACCTAGCGGATGGCTCGAGATCCTTGAGAACGTCCGCGGGGACCTTGGCGACGTGTCAGGTGCCCTCATTGGCGAGGTCTCTGGAAGGCCAGCCACTCTATATGAGATGAGTGGAGCGTCCTGTGTGCAGTGGAGCGACGCGGGGGTCTGGTACGCTGTCTTCACCCGAGGTTGGTCGGATGAGGAACTCCGTGTGGCTGCGCTTAGCATGCGGCCCTTTGATGGGCCATGACCCCTCAGTATCCGCAGTTCATGCGACATTTCGCATTGACAGAAGGGTGAGAAGGCACTATCATGCATAATCCAAGATGAAGCGTCTACTCATCGATAGCTCAAGCGACTTCTCGAGGGTGTGCGGATAGGCTGAAACAAGATAGCCGCCACTTCTCGAGCCGCCTGTGCGTCAAGGGGCGGCTTGTTTCATTTAGGGAGTTTGTAAAGGTACTGAGTCTTGGTGGGAGAGAGCGTCAACGAGATTCCGCAGATTGCGGGTTGACGCCAGTAGCAGGTGATGCTAATCTTCCCGGCCGCGCCCAAGAGCGCAGTGGTCTTTGAAAACTGAGCAGTGTTGTGGGTCGGACTATTGTTGTAGTCCGATCTGCCAGCCACGAATCTATGCGAGGACGTCGTCCCCTCAAGGGATGGCGATTCTCGCGCCCCGTCCTCGATCGGCTTGGCCGGTTGAGTGACACATACTTTGAGAGCAATCAGCTTTCCCAAAGTTAGATCCGGACTTCGGTCCGTGTCGCAATACTTCATGGAGAGTTTGATCCTGGCTCAGGACAAACGCTGGCGGCGTGCCTAACACATGCAAGTCGAGCGTGAAAGGGGCTTCGGCCCTGAGTAAAGCGGCGAACGGGTGAGTAACACGT
>JADGPI010000137.1 GCA_017882525.1 Thermoleophilia bacterium | reverse complement strand
GCCCCGCGTCACGGAGGTTGCACCCGATAGGAACTGACTCGGGTGCATGGCACGGCGCCGGTTTCAGGTACCTTTCCGGCGGACGAGAAGTTGCGTCTTCTGGGGATTGGGATACAGGCAGTCTAGCGCAGGGTAGGCCACACGGCGAGGTGCCAGTTCCTGGCCCTTTTCCTACTAAATATCCCCAGAGTTCGTTGAGGTCCCCCTCGGGCCGCAAAGGGCCTGACCAGCGGGTTCCTGCTGCGATCACGACGATTCTGCCATCTGAAGGTCCTTCAGGATTGCTGAAGAATCTTCGCTGTGAATGCTGGTCTTGCGTGATCCGTGAATACGACCAGACTCCGCTGACTCTGGTGCGGCAGACGGGTCCCGAGCGACGGTGATCCGCCTGGGGTGTCGCTGACGGACCGACAGCGACCCTCGCGGGACGCAACGTGCCTGCTCAACGTGGGGAGGGAGCCAACCAGCTCCTATGCCGGGTACGGCCGTCCGGGGAGATCGTCCCAGCCGCCCCTCGGCCCGCACGGGCGTCGGACTCCACGGCTGCCTTCTTCGCAGCCGTTGCGCGGACGCTCCGCGTACCACCCCTCGCCGAGCACCAGACCCTGGCTGTCGCGAACCCAAGGGTACAAAACTCCCATAGGGCACGCCGGCCCCAGAGTTCATCCCGACGACCCTTCAGTTCGCCTGAACTCTGGGGAAACGCGTGGCCCCCCTCCGAACCCGCCGTGCCAGCTTTCCCGGCAACGGGCTCTCCAGCGACTATCTAATGTTCGCAGTCTTTTGTCCGGCGTGGATATGGTCATGGCAGCATCCGCAGACTACGAGACTCTTGCGGCGACGTTTCGCCATGATGTCCATCCAGACCGGCCTTCGGGAGGCGTCGGCCGTGTTGAGGTCAGCGAGTTTGCGGACGTGGTGCACTTGGATATTGTCCGTATGATCGCAGATCTCGCACCTTCCGGCCAGAAGCCGCAGGGTCAGCTCCTTAGGACGGGGGCTTTCCCAGTGACCTGGCTGCCGATCCGTGAGGATCGCCTTCTTCTGCCGATGGAGTGGTATTCCACCGAATCTCGCGACCAGTGGTTTCCTGCCGTGGCCTCGATCGATTCGTGCCTCAAAGCACGTTCGTAGCCCGTACGGTGTCTGAATCTTGGCCTTATGTTTCCTGGCCATCTTCGTAACCGTTGAGTCGTGCTTGGCTGCGAGCGTCTTGAGCATCGAGGTCTCCATGACCCAGTGGAGCCGGTTCAGTCGGAAGACGTCATCGGCGAGCAGGTAGTACTGGACGATGCCCCGGTACTCGGCTCCGTAGATTCCCACGATCGTGTGGTCGTCGACGTTGATGAGCTTCGTCCGCCGTGCGGGTTTGCCTCGGCTCAGATGGGGGGCACATTTGGCCTTGATCACAGAGCGTGGCACACGCAGTCCGATAGTCCCGTTGACCGATCGTTGGCCATTGGTGACTGCCGTGTCGCGGTGCTTGACGGTGATCTCGTAGCTGAGGAATCTGGCCGCCTCTGATCGGGCATGTGTGATCAGGGTCTTGTCCTCGGATAGTTCCAGCTTGAGGTCGTCACGCAGGAACTGTGCGAGGCGGGCCTTGATCTGCTCAGCTTCGGCCTTCGGTCCGGTGAACCCGAGGAGATGATCATCTGCGTAACGGATATACCGTAGCCTCCGATAGCCGGGATCGTGGAGATCCTTGCTCGGCATGATTCGAAGCTGCCGACGCAAGGATCGGACTTGCTCTCGATCGCCGCGCTCACGGGCTCGTATCATCGCCTTCTGCATCTTGCGGTAGGCGGGACTCTTCGCCCGTTCAATCCCTCGTGTGTATTGCGGTATCAACTCTGTCTCGACGAACTTGTCCAACCGATCCAGATATATGTTGGAGAGGATAGGTGATAGCACGCCGCCTTGCGGACAGCCGCTCAGCGTGGCATTCCACACCCAATCCTCCAGGTATCCGGCTTTCAGCATGTTGTGCACGAGCCCCAGGAACCTATTGTCATGGATCCCCTCCGACAGCGTCGAGAGCATGACTTTGTGGTCAAGCGCCCCGAAACAGTCTGAGACGTCTCCCTCTATGAACCACGTGGTTCCGGTCCAGGTGTTGCCGACCTCAGCGAGTGCGGTGTGGCATCCCCGGCCCGGTCGATACCCGTGAGAGTGGCCGGAGAACTGTGGCTCGTAATAAGCCTCGAGGAGCAGGCGGATCACTTCGCCGACCAGTTTATCCGTCCAGGACGGCAGCCCGAGTGGTCGACGTCTCCCGTTCTTCTTGGGGATGTAGACACGCTTGACTGGAGAGAATCTGAACCGCTCATGGCGGATTGCGTCGATGATGCGGTTGATCTTCCTTAGGGACATGCCGTCGACAGTTTCCTGCGTTGCCCCGGGCGTCATCGCACCATCGTTGGAGTAGATGCGACCGTAGGCTTTGAGATACAGTTGCGGGTTGAACAGTTGACGATACAGCCTTTCCACCGGCAGACCCCGTCTACCGCGTTCACGTAGGATACTCAGTACCGTGTCGGCGTCTCGCATCTCGCGTACCTTCCCGTTCTGAAGTACCCAGTCACCTGGCCTCCTTCACCCTGCGTCCGGCTCTCCCGGACCCCTTGAAGGGGCGTTACTCCCTCGATTACTATGAGGCCTCCGTCACCATAGGGCTCGCGCCCCTTAGGTGATCCCGCGTTCGTCCCTGTTGCACGTACCAGCACGACTTAGGCGGCCCACTCATCCCCTTAAATGCCTTCACTAGGCATCGCTTCACACCCCGGAGGTTGCGCCGACCGTGAAAAGATGTCGGCGCAGGATGTGACGTCGGTTTCGGACGTCTTTCCGACGGACGGATATTTGCATCCGCTGGGGATTGGGCATCGGGCAATTCAGCTCTCACCGTATCGCGCAGATCGAGCGACGCATCGTTTCTGACGTCTGGACACGATCGCCGCTTTGCTGTCATGCTGCCGTTCCCTTCACCTTTCAGATCCAGGTAAGACATTAGATCTAGGAACCTTCCTCCGAGTTCCTCCCGGCTTGGCCGGGAATACAACAGGGCGCCTCGCGGCGCAGTTTCACCTTATCGCTCGGGTCCCACAGCGCCCCGTTCCTCGTACCTGGACACGGCCACTGCTTCACTGGCATGCTATTGTCCCCGATAAACCCTTTCGGGCTCGAGTAAGCCATTGGGCCCAGGAATATCTCCTCCGAATTCCTCCCAGCTGTGCCGGGGATATGGCAAGGCGCCTCGTGGCGCAGACTCCTTCTTCTTCGCATCGACCGAGATGGCCGGGTCACCGCAGGCCTGGAACGCGCTGACCTGCGCGTTGATGTACCGGAACTGGGCATCCCGGTCCGGATGCTGCTTGCCCTCGACGGTCTTGGCGTTGCCCTGCAGGCTGTACCCGGCCCTCTTCAGCACCCGGCCCACCGTGTCCGCACTGACCTGGCGTCCGGCCCTGCCCAACTCCTCGGCCAGATGCGACGTCGACTTCGTCGTCCACCGCAACGGTGACTGCGGATCCCCCCGAGTCTCCGGAGCGACAAGCTCCTCCAACGCCGGCACCAAGCCCGGGTCGGACACCTCCACCGCCGGGCGACCGGCCCCCACCGCCCGCACCCGCCCGTCCGGCACCACCCCGGCCTCCAACTCGCGGGCGCCCCGCGACACGGTGTCCGCCTTCGCCTTCGCCGCAGCCGCCACCAGCTTCATCCCGCCGTACCCGATCGCCCGCGCCTCGGCCCCCAGCAGCAGCCGCCAGGCCCGCTCATCCAGGAACGGCCTGATCTCCGCCAGCCTGGCCGCCATCCGGTCCTGCTCCACCACCGTGATCGACATACCACAACGCTACCGACTAATCTCAGCCAAACCCACACAATTTTTCGGTGAGCCCTAAGTCCCGGCGGGCCTCAGGGGATCAGGAGGATGCGGCCGATCATCGAGCGGTTCTCCAGCCG
>JADGPI010000136.1 GCA_017882525.1 Thermoleophilia bacterium | reverse complement strand
CGATCCCGTATGCGAGAGCGTCTTCGGCAGTCATGAAGTAATCGCGCTCGGTGTCCCTTTCCACCTTCTCCATCGGCTGACCGGTGTGTAGGGCCAGTATCTCATCCAAACGCTTGCGCAGGCTGAGAGCCTCGCGCGCATGGATCTCGATGTCGGCCGCCGGCCCTTCGAAGCCTCCGGAAAGCTGGTGGATCAGTATCTTCGAATTCGGGAGAACGTACCGTTTACCTTTAGTCCCTCCTGCCAGTAGCAAAGCCCCCATGGACATCGCTATGCCGATGCAGATCGTGGAGACGTCGGGCTTGATGAACTGAATAGTGTCGTAGATAGCGAGACCGGCGTACACGTTACCCCCGGGGCTGTTCACGTAGATAGCGATGTCCTTTTCGGGGTCCTCAGACTCCAAGTGCAGCAACTGAGCCACGATAAGATTGGCCACCTGGTCGTTGATGGGAGTCCCCAGGAAGACGATGCGCTCGTTCAGCAAGCGCGAGTAGATATCGAATGCCCGCTCGCCTCGGCTGGTCTGCTCTACGACCATGGGGATCAATGGACTCACGGCGCCATCCTTTCGGCTTAGTCTATGAGAAGACAACGACCCTGGCCGGCTCAAGCCTCTTCTTTCGCTGGAACTTCCGGCTCAGTTTTCTTCTTGGTGGTCGCGCGCGCGGGTTTGGCGGCAGGTTTCTTTGCCACCGCTTCCCCAGCCGCGGCGCTGGCTTTGGCCGGTGCTTTCTTGCGGGTCGCCTTCGGGGCCGCAGCCTCTGTAGGCTTTTCCACGGGCTCCTCCACCGGCTTCGTGGCTACTGCGTTCGCGACTATCAGATCGGCCGCTTTTTCCCGCAGGAGCTGCCACTTCACGCCCTGGATTCTACCACTCTGCCGTAGCCTCGATTCGAAAGCCTTAGGCTCCACGCGGCCCGCGACGGCCATCTCTTTGACGGAATCGCTCACCTCCGCGTCTGTCACCTCGAGGCCTTCCGCCTTGGCGACCGCGTCCAGCACAAGCCCGGTCTTGACGTTGGCGGCTGCCTGCGGCTTCATGTCCTCCAGCATCTGCTGCACGGAGATGCCGCTCCCATCCAGGTACGCCTGGAAATCGGCGCCTTGCGATTCAAGCGAGCGCTTGAAGTCGTCCACCATCTCCTCGGCTTGCTCGGTGACCACCACGTCGGGAAGGTCCAGGGTCGCATTGTCGGATACCGCCCGCACCGCGAGCGCCCGGAAGCGCTGGTCGACCGAATACTCTTTGCCCGCCGTCAGCCGCTTGCGGATGTCCTGGCGCAGCTCGAGGAGAGTCTTGAACTCACTGATCTCCGACACCCATTGGTCGGTATACGGTGGCAGCACCTTCTCTTTGATCTCCTTGAGCTTGACGGTGAAATCGACCGTCTTGCCCGCCATATGCTCGTCGTCGAGCTCTTCGGGAAGAGTGACTGGGAATGTACGCTCCTCTCCGGTATCCATGCCCACGGTCTGCGTCTCGATCTCAGGGAAGATGCGAGCCGAGCCCAGCTCGTAAGCGAAGTCCGCAGCGATCATCTGGTCGACCGGCACCCCGTCCAGGGTGGCCGAGAAATCAGCGGTGATATAGTCGCCGGTCTTCGCTGCGCGCTTTTCCACAGGACGCAACTCTGCGAACTGGTCGCGGAGCCGGTCGGTCTGAACATCTACTTCCTTGTCCTCTACCTCGGCAGACTCTTTGGGCGCTTCAACACCTTTGTATTGACCGAGTACCACTTCCGGCATCACGGTGACCGTGGCTGAGAAAGCAAACTGCTTGCCCAGCTCAGGCGCCTCGTCCTGAACTTCCACGTTCGGCCGATCGACCGGGTCGAGACCCAATTCGAGAACCGCTGCGGTAAACCACCGGGCCATATGCTCTTCCACAGTGTCAGCCATGATGGCGTCGTCACCCAGACGCTGGCGGGCCATCGCCATCGGCACCTTGCCCTGACGGAACCCGGGGATCCGGACTTCGCGGGCCAACTGCTTCATCCTATCGTCGAAAGCTTCCTGCAGCTCTTCGCTGGAAACCTCGACGTCGAGCTTGACTGTGTTTCCTTCGCGCTCGCTGAGGGTGCTCTTCACGTTTATCCTTTCTCATGCTCAACCGATGCAAGAATCCAGAGTGCGGGTGAGAGGACTCGAACCTCCACGTCATAAGACACATGATCCTAAATCATGCGCGTCTGCCATTCCGCCACACCCGCGGACTCCCGAGGGGTGAACGACGGGACTTGAACCCGCGACCGCTGGGGCCACAACCCAGTGCTCTACCAACTGAGCTACGTTCACCGCAATACCTGCCCAACGCCCCTACGAGGGTCGGCCGATGCTCGGGCAGCCAGCCCAGCCGGACCAAAGCGCGCCTGGGAGGATTCGAACCTCCGGCCCACGGATTAGAAGTCCGTTGCTCTATCCAACTGAGCTACAGGCGCTTGCGCCGGTACGGCCACCAGAACGCGGACCAGAAAGAGAGCGGGCGACGGGAATCGAACCCGCGACAAACGGCTTGGAAGGCCGATGCTCTACCATCTGAGCTACACCCGCCCGTTCAGCCTGCTGCTCCCACCGACCCAATGGTCGGGACGAGAGGATTTGAACCTCCGACCCCCTGCTCCCAAAGCAGGTGCGCTACCAGGCTGCGCCACGTCCCGACAGCCGCACTCCTCTGGCTTCGGCCGCGAGAGTATAGCGTATCGGCTTGAGGCATGCCCTCGCGCGCGAATGCTAAGAGCAGCGCTCAAACTCACAGCCGCCTGTGCACTAAACTGGAGCTTGACCGACCGCCGCTCTCCGGCATACCGGTAGATGCTTACGCAGCGCCGGGCGCAATCTCTACGGCAAGACGAGAACGGATACACGAGAGCATGTGCGCGGAGAGAGCATGTGCGCGGATAATGTCTTTCGATAGATGTTGATAGGGATTCTGGTCGACCTCGGAGGCTGACAGGTGAAAGTTTTGGTAACAGGGGGCGCCGGGTTCATCGGCTCCAATCTCAGCGACCAATTGCTCGCTTCCGGGCACGAGGTCGTGATAGTCGACAACTTGGCCACCGGCAAGCGGGAGAATCTCCCGCCCGGCGCGACCTTTCGCGAGGTGGACATTCGTTCGGAGGACCTGCATGAGGTCTTCCGGCTCGAGACGCCCGAGATCGTTTTCCACCATGCGGCCCACATCGATGTGACGCGGTCGGTGCGCGACCCGGCTTACGATGCTTCGGTGAACATCCTCGGCGCCCTCAACGTGCTCGAGTGTTGCCGCCAGTACGGAGTGCGCAAAGTCGTCTACGCCGGCACCGGCGGAGCACTTTTCGGCGAGCCTTCCTACCTTCCCGTGGATGAGTCCCACCCTGTGGATCCCATTTCGCCCTATGGGGTGAGCAAACACACCGTGGAGCACTACTTGTTCGCTTATAGGCAGAACTTCGGCCTCGAGTACACCGTGCTACGCTACCCGAACGTGTATGGCCCGAGACAGGATCCGCACGGCGAAGCCGGAGTCGTGGCCATCTTTGCTCTCCAGTTGCTCAGCGGTGAGCGGCCCACGATTTTCGGCGATGGCACGAAGACCCGGGACTACTGTTACGTAGGCGATATAGTAAAGGCGAATCTTCTGGCTCTTAACACGCCGGTCTGCGGCGTCTACAATCTGGGCCGGGGCATCGAGGTCTCAGACCTTCAGATCTTCCAAGCCGTGCGGGACGCGGTGGGGGTAGACATCAGTCCGATCTTCGGAGAAAAACGCCCAGGAGAAGTCGAGCACATAGCTTTGGACGCCGCCCGGGCAAAGGGGGAACTTGGATGGCAATGGGAAGTAGACCTGGACGAGGGCGTGGCGAAGGCGGTGGCGTTCTACCGCGCGCTCCCAGAGAGGAAGCTGCAGTGACAAAGAGAGACAGAGACCGAGACAGAGAAAGAGACAGAGACCGAGATCGCCGGGACAACCAGCCGGAGCAAGAGCACCGGTCCGGCGAAGGTGATACCCAGGAAGGTGAGTCTCTCACGGCGCTCAAGGGCATCCTTGGCAAAGTCGCTTCACTGCTTATGCCCCTCCAACTGAGCCAGGAGGAATCCATCCGGCTCGTGGAGCAGATGTATGGAAGCGTTCTGGACATGGACGTCAAGTTGGCGGGCGAGTCGGACGAGACGCGAAAGACCCAGGTGCTTTCCCACATCCAGAATGTCATCGTCCGGCGTGAAGGCGACCGCTTAGTGGTCGAGTATCCGCCCGCGCAGGCCGAGGCTACGTCGAAGCCGGATCTTGCAGGCCGGGAGCCCCAACCGCCGGCCCGAACGAGCCCAGACGGTGGTCCAGGCCTAGACTCGCCAGCTGAAGCCGTGTCGCGACCGGTTCCGGCTGCGCGTCCTAGGCCCGAGGCGCGTCCCAGGCCCGAGGCGCGTCCCAGGCCCGCGGACCGGTCGAGTCGCGAACCTCAGCACTCGGAGACGGGAGAAACGGCACCGGCGGCCACACCGGCGTCCCAGTCGGTAACGGAGCTTCCGTCGGCCTCAGACGAGCGGCCCGACGCCCACGCTGGGCGCGACTTCGCACCTCAGCCCGACCCGGGTCCGCGGGAAGATACTGTCGTCCGTGAGGACACGCCCCAGGAATCTGAACCGGTCTCGTAGCGATCGCGCCACCAACGGTGTCGGTGTAGTTCGGCGGCGCATCGGGCGGCCGGCTAGGCCCAGCGCCCCTGGCAGGCTAGCCGCGGGCCCCCGCCAGCGCGCTCCCGCAGTCACAGTCCAACTCGGCCGGCAGCTCCGGGATGACCTTGAAGAGCAACTCGCGCAGACGCGCGTTGTTCTCGTTGAAGGCCTTCACCACATCGTGGTGGCTCACCGGCGGCATACTCGGGTCATCGGCGACGCCCACGTCGTAGTCGGTGATGAGGGAGATGTTCGCGTAGCACAGCTCGAGCTCTCTGGCTAGATAGCCCTCGGGGTAGCCCGTCATGTTGATGACGTCCCAGCCCATCCCACTGAACCATCTGCTCTCAGCACGTGTCGAAAAACGCGGCCCCTGGATGACCACGACAGTGCCGCCGTCATGAGTGGTGATCCCCAGTCCTCGGCCGCCGCTCACCAGCGCCCGCCGCAGCGCGGGGCAGTAAGGATCAGCCGCGGAGACGTGCGTCGTGACGGGGCCGTCGTAGAACGTGTCTCTTCTCCCCCAGGTACGGTCCACGAACTGGTCGCACACCACGAAGTGCCCCAGTCCCACTTCCGTCTTGAGACTGCCGGACGCACAGGGGCCGAAGACCCGCTTGACTCCGAGCGACTTCATCCCCCAGACATTGGCTCGGTAGTTGATCATGTGCGGCGGTAGCTGGTGCCTACGCCCGTGTCGAGGCAGGAAAGCCACCTTCTTCCCGCCTATCTCCCCAATGAAGTAACTGTCGCTGGGATGCCCGTATGGGGTTTCCACGGTGACCTCTTCGACATCGTCCAGGAACGAGTAGAACCCAGACCCGCCAAACACCCCGATCTCCGCTCTAGCCTCCATCTCCAGCCCTTCCTGTCACGAGTCTCTTACATTGAACGCGGTCGGCGCACTTGGCTCCAAGAGCGCCGCAAGTGGTAAATCAGCGTATCACGCGGCGCACTTGACCCGGGCGGTGGGCACAGCCCAGCCGACCGGAAAGCCGGCTACCGGCTTGCGACTCCGAACGCCAGCGGTGACCTAGCGTCAGTCTTCCTCGGGCCCATCATCACGGTCCGGGTCCCGCCCGGAGGCACCCTGCGTCTCCGGCCCCGCGTCATCGCGCGGTTCGGCCCCGGCCTCAGCCTGCGGCCCGGGCTCCGCGTCAGCGTGCGGCTCTGGCAAAGAACCACCCTGCGCCTCGGGCGCCGCGTCAGCCTGCAGTTCGGGCCCCGCGTCATCTCCCGGCTCGGGTCCCGATGGAGGGTTGAGTGAAGCCACATAAGCCAGCTGCATCTGCGACAACATCGCCCGATGCGCGGTCACCTCGTCTGCCGGTCGCGCCCTTTCCACGACGTTCAGCAGCGCCTTGAAAGCGTCGATGGCCATCCGCGATTGCTCGAGATCGCGTTCGCCCGCCGTCTCAGGTGACAAACCAAGCTTCCTCAGTCCCATCGCAGAGACCGATTGCATGATGTAAATGAGGTAGTCGCCGACCGATATCTTGCGCATCTGCTCTTGCAGCTCGGCCAGCATGTCGGCAGCCGCTCGCTGCTGCTCCATTTCCTCTGTCGAGGCCATGCCTTTCTCCTTCCCCCACCGTCTTCGTAGGCCCACGCCTCTAGAATAGCTCAGGCCACGGACGTTACGCCGCGTCCGGCAGGCCGGACTGGCCAAAGGGACTGATCGGGTCGCACGGGCTTGCGCGGGCTCCCTGCTAGAATGGGCTGGCCGGACACGAAACGGCGGAACCTTGGGAGAGTCTGGTCATTCAGGAACGACAACGGGATCCCGATGCGCCACTGGTAGAGCTCGCCAAGAAAGGCGACACGTTCGCTATCACCGAGTTGTACCGGCGTCACGAGCATCGCGCTTACAACCTCGCGCTCCGCACGCTGGGAAACCCGTGGGACGCGGCCGACGTCACCCAGGAAGCCTTTATCAAGGCCTTTCGTAATCTTGCCGGCTTCAAGGGAGAAGCCCTCTTCGGCACCTGGCTGCACCGCATCGTCGTAAACGCTTCGTACGACCAGTTGCGTAAACAGCGCCCGGAGCCCATGGAAAGCGAGATCCTTGACGAGCTTTCGAGCCCGTCCGGCGCAGGAGCCAGCGTAGGTTCCGCTCACGCGGGGACCGATCCCGCGGTCGACGGATTGTCCGAGCCACTGCGGAAGGCACTGATGAGCCTGAACGAAGGTTTTCGTTTCGCCGTGGTCCTCTGCGACCTTCTCGGGTTTCCCTACAGTGAGGCCGCCGAGATCCTCGAAGTCCAGGAGGGAACGATCAAGTCACGAATCTTCAGGGCCCGCGAGGCTCTGGCCGTGGCGCTCCGAGAAGCCGGGTACGAGCTTCCCGGTTCTCGGAACCCGGAAGCCGAGGCCGGCGTCACAGATGAGGGCGCGACAGGGGAACAGGGATGAGCAATCCGGACGACACACAAAACATGCGCGAGTCGATGGGTCGGGGCAACCTCGAGGGCCACGTTGACGACTGGAGCGACATCGCCCTCGACTACATCGACGGGGTTCTTCCGCCGGAGACTTCATTGGCGGTAGAGGAACACCTCAAGGCTTGTCCATCTTGCGCCGGCCGCCTGGAGACTCAACGGGAGGTCGAAGACCTGCTACAGGAGGTCGAGTTCGTAGAGCCTCCGTCCGACCTTTCCGACCGGATAAGAGAGGGGATCCTGTTCCCGACCAAGCCGCTTCCCGTCCTGAGCGGTCACGCTGCTCGCCGATCGCTTTCCTGGGGCCGCCGGCTGCGACCCTGGATACCCGTGACCGTTGCCGTCGCCGCGGTGCTCATCGGGGTGGTCGCCATCGGCCTCATCAGGAACCAGCCAGGCTACTTTTCCACGGTAGCCACTAGCACCACCACCGCCGCGACAAAGTTCTCGGCCGAAGACAAAGGATCGACACCGAGCGCAAGCGGCATGGGCGCCCTGGGTGCCACCTCGACCACGGCCGCCGGCTCCGTGACATCCGCCGGTCCGACGCCCACCACGGTGGCCTCCGCCTCGTCAGTTACGATGGTGACCGCTTCTACTTCGGCCCGGGGATCCGTGCATGACAAGGCTGCAATCGTCAGCACACTTCAATCGACCAACGGCCCGGCCTATCTTGCCCTCAGTGGTGCAGCCGGCGCCGGTCCGGTGGACAACAATGCGCCACCGCCATCCACCGCCTCCACCTCAGCCGGGACCCCTTCGGACCAGGCTGCGAGTCAGCAGTTGGAAGACAAAGCGGCCCTCATCACGGGCCTCACCTCCCTGGAACCTCTTCCTGGCGCGCTTTCGCTGGGCGGACCGACGTTCGCCGCTTTCCTCCGGCAAAAGGACGCCGGGGCGCTCATCGACCTGCTCAACTCGATGGGCATGAGCGTCACCCTAGAGCTGACGCCCCCGGACGGCATGGGCGACACCGCCGCACAGATACTCGACCGCCGGCCCGAGCTGCCCAACCTGGCCTCAGAATTGACCCCACAGCCTGCGGTGAACCGCAACACTTGGACGACTTCGGCGCCCGCGCCTGTCGTGCAATCGAGCGGGGCCACGACCACCCTTACCGACGATCGAGAAAAGTACGTGCTGGTGGTCCTGGTTGTGACGCCGTAGGCCTTGCTCCCGGGCAGCCGCCTGCGGCCGTCGGCGTACGGACTCCTCCATCCCATCCACCAGCGGCGGCGGCATCCGATTCAGGGCAAAAAAACGGGCCGCGCGAGCGGCCCTAGAGCAAAATGGTCGGGGTGCGGGGATTTGAACCCCGGACCTCATCGTCCCGAACGATGCGCGCTACCAGGCTGCGCTACACCCCGGCTCTTAACGGTCG
>JADGPI010000135.1 GCA_017882525.1 Thermoleophilia bacterium | reverse complement strand
TGCAAGGCAACGATCTGGTCCGAAACATACTGAGCTCCCGGCCCGATCTACCGGTCCTTTACATGTCGGGGTATGCCCGGGACGCCATCGTCCATGCCGGGAGGTTGGACGAGGGAGTCAACTTCCTGGAGAAGCCGTTCACGCCAGAGGCTCTCGCACAAATGGTGCGTCAAGTGCTGGATCAAGCTCGCCCTTCAGGTTAGGGACCGCCCACGTTGCATCGCAGCGGGGGAGACGCTCAAGACTCATCACGCGGCGATAGCTACCTCGTGTGTGGCCGCGCTAGGTACGTCCTCTCTCCCCTTTGCGCCAGCCTCACGCCCTCTTTGCCTTTGAGCGCCCGTCGCAGTCCAGCACGCAGGGTCGCTGGCTTCATCCCCTCCATTGTGATCTGCATGGATTCGGTGCCCTGCGCGACGAAGTCGGCGACGATGCCCGCGTAGACGCTGCTGGTGCGGTGTACTGGAATGTCGCTCTCGCTCAGCTTGTAGGTCTCGGCCATGGGAGGCTCCTTCCGGTAAGGGTGCGGTCAGACGCAGTGTTGACCTCGGAGCGGGGAGCGAGAAACAGGCTTCACTCCCGCACGGCCATCCGCCCCAGCATGGCGTCCACCTTGGCCGCTGCCTCCTGCTGCTGGCCAGGGAGCACGAGGGCATAGACGTCGAGGGTGATGGATGCGGCGGCGTGACCCAGCCTCTCGGACACGACCCGGACCGGTACACCGGCCTTGAGCAGATGGGTAGCGTGCGTATGGCGAAGATCGTGAAAGTGAGGGTCCCGAGCCCGCTCTGGTGGTGGAGCCGTGAGCGAAGCAGGGAGTACGACAGAGTCTGACGGCCGGGACCGAAATGCAGGAAATGCCATGCGTCCGCCAGGGCGGCTGCTGGCTCTTGCAAAATGGGGCGCGCGGTGAAATGCTCGGCCGAGGGTGGTAGGCGCTTAGGTGAGTGACAGGCAAGCTGTAGGGGGAGCGGGACATGAGTACAGGTGCGACGGACTCCGGATGGTACTACGCGAAACGAGGCGGACCTCCGGGCCAGCAGGTAGGCCCGATCGATTGGAAGGACCTCGTTTCTTACTCGGGAACCGGTGCGCTCACACCGGATGACCTCGTATGGAACGAGCAGCTCGGTGATTGGCGGTCCGCATCCCAGATCCCGGGCTTGTTCTCGGCCCCGGCAGCGGCCGCGCCGGCCGGGTATGTCGCGCCGGCCGGATACGCCGCCGCGCGGCCACGCAAGTCCAACCTGCTCGCTTGGCTCATCCCGCTGGTTGTCGTGATCCTCATCGGCGCGGGCGTCGGGGCCTACTTCGGCTTCTGGTATCACAAGGGGGGCACGTTCGCGCAAAATGAGGGAGAGATCCTTCTCGAGGCCTCTGGGGTAGCCGGCCCTGACTCCTTCGCCGGGGAGCAGTTCGTAGCCCTCGGGCCGTCGACCACGCTCAAGATCCCGAATCCGCAGGTGACCCTGCCGCAGGTGACCCTGCCGCTCGTGACAACAACCACTACCGGAGCGACCACTACGTCGCAGGAAGCGAGCACGACTACGGCGAGCACCGCTAGACCGGCGACCGTGTTGGTAGTCTACCCGGGGGACACGCCCGCGCTCTACGGAGGATCCAAGAGCAAGGTGATCGCGGACAAGGAAGGCGAGCTTACCTTCCTGGAGCAGAATCCCAAGAAGGCAGCCGCCTTCTGCGAGGCGCTCAACAGCGATCCGACCCTTCGCTGGAGCGGTGGCAACACAGTGACGCCGGACCAGTTGCGGGCATATTTCGCCGAACTCACGCCCATGATGCTCACCCGCGACATCCGGGTCACCAACTACGGCTACAAGAACGGTCATCCCACGCCGAGGCAGTCGGTGCTGCAGGCGGGACAGTTGGTGCTCGTCGACAGGTACGGAGTGCCGCGGAAGCGTTGTGAATGCGGCAACCCGCTCACACCGCCCAAGCCGTCGCGCAAGCCTCCGATCTACACCGGGTCCCAATGGCCAGGATTCGATCCCACCACTATCATCGTCATCCAGCAGACGACGATCATCATCAACAGCTTCACAGTCATCGACATCCATACCGGGGAGACGTACGTCCGCCCGGCCGGTAGTGAGGGTGGGTCCGACGGGACGACGCTGGGTGGTTCCACCGAGACCACCACGACGACCATCTCGCCCTCGAGCGACACGACCATGACCAGCACCCCGCCGACCACTGCCGGCGGCGGAGGGCCGGTGAGCGCGAACGAACTCGACGGCCCGTGGAGCGGCACGATGACCTATACTGAGGCGAACCTCGACGACCCGCAGGCGCAGGACGCGGCCGCGTTGCAGGCGCTCCTCGATTCCCTCATCGGTGTACCGCTCCCCACGGAGATAACCATCACCATGGATCCGGGAGGAACGTCGGGCTCGGCGGTCATGACGGTCTCGATGTCGCCCCTATCCGGCGGCGCGGGTGGCTCCGACTATACCTATCCAATCACCTTGACCTACAGCGGAAACGAACTGACGTTCACGGAGCCTTCGTCCGAAGGGCCCTTCGTCATGACGGGCACAGTCAGCCGAGAGGGTCAGAACCTTGTGATGTCGGGGGTGGGCAGCTCGAGCGGCGGGGGAGCATCCGAGACCGTCACCTGGAAGGTGACCAAACGGGTAGGCCTGTAGTGCGGGTCGCTTTGCCTCTGCGAGGCGCCAGCACCACGCGATGACTACGGGGCGCCGTCGCCGAGATCGGCGCTGGCGCCCCGTCACGCGGGCCCTGCGGGGCCCGCTTCGTTTTCCGCGAAACTGGGCAGAGACTGTCCTCCGATCTGTAATCAGCAGGTTTGGGGTTCAAGTCCCCACA
Source organism: Thermoleophilia bacterium (assembly GCA_017882525.1). GTDB lineage: Bacteria > Actinomycetota > Thermoleophilia > RBG-16-64-13 > RBG-16-64-13 > Chersky-299. The sequence goes on along the minus strand of JADGPI010000135.1, from coordinate 6,212 downwards.
CCGGCTTACCCGCGATGAGGCAAGAAAGCGCTGGCAACTGGGCCCTTTTGTGCTCGCACTTGGCACCCTGGACTGCGGTGCGTCTTCCCCTCAAACTCCCTGTTTGCTTACCGGCGCTTACGCCTGCTTACATGGTGCCGAGGGCTTCTGGTCCAGAAATAGCGGGATTTCCGTCACTCAAAAGACCAAAAACCACTGATTATCCATCCGTAGTGGATCTTGACCTTGGATGTCAAAGTCGACAGATGCTATACGATGAGCAACCGGGACCCGGCGCACAGAACGGTATCCACGCACTGGGTACCCCCACCGGATGTAGGAGAGAGCCCTCGAAAACCGTTGTGCCTCTTTGAGGTACCGGGGGTTCGAATCCCCCCTCTCCGCTTTGGAAAGCCAAGAACGGCTCGTCGGAACCTGGTCCGTGAGGCCGAGTTTTCGCGTCTTTGGGCCGAGTCTGGTGGCAATTCGGGTGCAAACTCGCTGCCAGCGAACAGACCAAGACAGAAGTAGTTGCCCGATGCCTATCCAACTCCCTTGCGCGTCGCGGCCCCCATCGGGCCGAGCACCAGCATCGTGGTCGCGATCGTTACCAGCCAGAGCGAACGGGCTCCGCACCACATCGGCCCGCACTCGTCCCTATTCTGAAGTGGCACCATCAGCTTTTCGGCGCGGGAGAGCGACATGAAGTACGTCGCCATTTGGTTCGCAGCCTTCTTCGCCATCAGCGCGATCGACGCGCTCTGGCACCTGGGAATCTTTGGCTGGGCCTACCGCCCAGGATTCAAGTTGGTGGCGCGAACGACGGACGGCAAACTCTCTCTTCAGCCTATTCCGGGGCTGGTTTCGCAGATACTCGTGGTCAGCGCCCTCGTGGTCATGACCATTCTCAGCATCAGGGGCGGCCAGGGCTATCCGCTGAACTGTCTTGTGGGGGCTCTCGGCGGGGTGCTGGCCATCAGCGTGTACGGGCTTGTGAACCAGGCGCTCATCAAGGACTGGTCATGGAGACTCACCCTGCTGGAAGTGGTCTGGGGACCCATCATCGGGGGGCTGGGCGGGCTTTTCATAGCCTGGATGTACCGGGCCCTCTAGGCATGGTGGTCCATGGCTGAAGACGGCCGCTGTGGGCTCTCTCTGCAAATGGACAAGCGTCCGCCCGAGCTTGCAAGGCTTGAGCGATTTTGGGCACATCCGTGCTCCCACTTGCCACCTTGGCTTCACCTCCCGGGACTCGGCGCGTGTTCTGCATCGGTGCGATTAAGAGGAACCAATAGCCGGTACTGGATTGCAGTAGGTGGGCTGCCACGTTCTAGGTCAGCCCGTTCGAGATAGTTCTGTCAAGCTGGAGGGAGAGGGGATCGATGGGACCAGGAAAGGATCATGAAAACGACGGCTTAGAAGGCCAGGGAGTCGAAGCACGCCTCCGCAAATTGCGGTGGTGGAATCTGGGAGTTGGCCTGATCCTGGCGGTCCAGGCGATCATCATCGCCATTCTCGCCAACAACTTCTCTATACCGGTGGTGGCAACGTACATGAACGGCCCCCCCGGAACAGAACCCACCCTCACCAAGATAGGAAGATTCCCGTTGGCCTGGGGAGTCTTCGCTTTCATGGCCATCTCGGCATTGGCTCTGCTGATCATCGCCTCTCCCGGGGTGTTCGGGTGGTACAAACGCAACCTGCTGCAGAGCCGCAACTACGGGCGATGGATCGAATACTCCATCAGCTCGTCGCTCATGATCGTGCTCATCACCATGATCTGCGGCATCACCGATATCGCGGCGATGATGGCTATCTTCGGCGTGAACGCCTCGATGATCCTGTTCGGACTCCTGATGGAGAAGTACGAGAACCCCGGCAAGCCGAACTGGCTCTCGTTCTGGTTCGGCTCCTTCGCTGGGATCATCCCCTGGATCGCCATCGTCATCTACCTCGTACGCCCCGGGCTGGGCGGCGCGCAGATCCCCGGCTTCGTCTACGGCATCATCGCGTCGTACTTCGTCTTCTTCATGAGCTTCGCGGTGAACATGGTGCTGCAGTACAAGAGGGTCGGCCGCTGGCGTGACTACCTGTTTGGAGAGAAGGTTTACATCATCCTGAGCCTTACCTCCAAGGCCCTGCTCGCATGGCTGGTATTCGCGAATACGCTGATCAAATAGAGGAAGACAAGAGGCGGCCGCGCGAGAACGGTTGGGAGAGGTGCGGCGAGGTCTAAGACCTCGCCGGTCGAAAGGGAGGCCGGTTTGGGTATTGCGTTGGTGAGTGATTCGACCTGCGACATGGCCGATGCCGAGCGGACCCGCTACAAGCCGGTCATCGTGCCCCTGCACGTCGTGGTCGACGGCACCAGCTATATGGATGGGGTCGACCTGGGGCCGGCGGCTTTCTATACGCTCTTCAAGGCGACAGAACGGCCGCCAACCTCGTCGCAGCCCAACGCGGCAGAGTTCGAGAGGGTTTACGCCAACCTTCTGGAGACGAACGACTCCGTGGTGTCGATTCACATCTCCGGTCGCCTCTCCGGGACGTTCCAAAGCGCCGCTGCGGCCGCCCAGTCGGTGGATCCCGGGCGGATCCGCGTGGTGGACTCTCGGCAGGTCTCGGTGGGGTTGGGGCTGGTCGTGGGGGCGGCGGGGGAGGCCGTCGTGGCCGGTGCTTCCCTCGAGACGGTCGTGGCGACGGCGGAGAAGGCAACCCGTAGTACCCGGGTCTACGGCACGGTCCCCTCTCTAGATGCCGCAGTGAAGGGAGGCCGGGTGAGCGCGCGGGTGGCTCGGTTCGCCGGGCTGATAGAGCTGAAACCGATTATCGCGTTCGATAGGGAAGGCGGCACCCACATCGATGGCGGCCGCCTGGGCTATTTGCGGGCCATCCGTGGGGTCGTCGCGCGGGTGGCCCGGTTCGCAGCCGGGGCACCGGTCCAGGTGATCATCGTGCACGCCGGCAACCTTGCGGCGGCAGAATATGCGCGCCGACGGCTACGCGAGAGGCTGGGCGACCTTGACATACCCATCGTGGAAGCGGGGGCGGTCATAACCACCCACGTGGGCTTGGGGACGATCGCGATCGGCGTGCGCCGCCTGGAGATAGCCCCGGTTGTCTGACTACAAAGGAGGGTTCCGATGGGTGTTGGCCCTGCATTAGGTATTACTTTGGGAGTATTGGTCGTCTACATGACCGCGGGTTGGCTGCTGAGCCTGGTTCGCAAGGATGCCAGCGTGGTGGATCCTTTCTGGGGGCTGGGGTTCATAGTCGCTGCCGTCAGTTACTTTCTTCTGACCCACGGGTACGCCGGCCGCAGGGTCCTTGTCGTGGCGATGGTGTGCGTTTGGGGCGTGCGCTTGGCCGCATACATCGTATGGCGAAATCGCGGAAGGGGAGAGGATCCGCGGTATCAGGCGATGCGGGCCAAGCGCCCGGGCTCGTTCTGGTGGTACAGCTACTTCCAAGTCTTTCTCCTGCAGGCCCTTTTGCTCTGGCTGGTGGCCGCCCCTATCGCGGCCGCTATAGGAGGGAAAGCCGATCCGGGATTCACGGTTCTCGATATCGTCGGAGCAGTGGTCTGGTTCTTCGGGCTGCTCTGGGAGGTGGTGGGCGATGCGCAGCTCGCCCACTTCCGGCGCGAGCCTGCGAACAAGGGCAAGGTCTTCCAGTCGGGGGTCTGGCGATACACGCGTCACCCGAACTACTTCGGTGAGGCGTTGCTCTGGTGGGGGGTGTGGCTGGTAGCGGCCGCGGCGCACGGGTATTGGTCCGTGTATGGGCCCCTTCTGCTCACCTTGCTTCTCCTGCGGGTGTCGGGAGTCACCCTTCTCGAGAAGTCGCTTAAGGAATCGAAGCCCGAATACCAGGAGTATGCCCGGCGGACCAGCTCGTTTGTTCCCTGGTTTCCTCGGCGCGGCGTGGAGGAATAAAAGTACGGCCTGGCATCTTGACCTGACCCCATCGGTTGGTCCACTTTCTATGACAGTGCGAGAAACGGTTTTCGCGTCAATGCCGGCGGTGCGTATTCCGTGAGCGAGTAGTCCGGGCACACGATCGTCTCCGGTGCCGGTGGACGCACACCGAGTGAGCTGTGCGGTTTCAGATGGTTGTACTTACGTCGCCAGTTCTCGGTCAAGATCTGTGCCTCCTTCAGCGAAAAGAAGATCTCGCCGTTTGGCAGTTCATCTCTGAGCTTGCCGTTGAGGTTAGCTCAGTGGAACCGCTGGTCCCCCGAGCGCGATCTGAAGCACCGATCTTGCATTGGACAAACCCCCGAGATGGCCTATTCTTCCTGGAGGAGGTTGGAATTGGTCGGCACGGAAGGTAGAGCGAATCGCAAGAGATCCCGATGGAAGCGCCTGCGGCAAAGGCGGTGGCTCTTCCGCGGGCTTGTGGCAGCGGCGATAATCGTCGTTCTTCTCGTCATTCTCTTTGGATCCGTCACCGCTTGGCCGGACCTGGGGGCGAAGGGAACGGCGGCGATGAGGGTCGTGTTAGGCGACAGCATCACCGCGAAGATCGAGGGGGCGATGCTCTCGATTGCGGACTGGTTTCATCGTGTTGAGTACGCGGTGGGGATAGGGCACAACCGCGATCCACTGGGGGCGTCATCCTCCGAGACCACAACGCTCGACGCAACCACTACGGCCACGACCGAGGTCTCGGCAGGCGGGGGCGAGACCGGACCTACGTCGAGCACGCTCCCAACCTCCACCACGACGACGGAACCACAGTTTCGTCCGGCTTCGCTCACTCCCATGGGCACCCTCGAGAACGAGGGCCTATGGCAGTCGTACATCGCCGACAAGTATCAGCGAGTCGTGGCTTACCGCACGGTGCTGCAGCCGGACAAGACACGCGGCTACTCGCATGCTGTGGTTGTAGCCATAGATCTGCGTCACACCTATCTCCACTTCGTGCTCGGCTACGAGGAGCCGGTGTCGGACCACAAGTTCGACCGGCCCGGCGTGATCCCGAAGGAAGATCTCCAGCCGGGGATAATCCTTGGCGCCTTCAACGGCGGCTTTCAGGCCAAGCACGGCCAATTCGGAGCAATGGCCGACGGTCAAATCGCGCTGCCAGCCCGTGACAAGCTCGGCACGATCGTAATCTACAAGGATGGGCGGGTCGATCTGGGCGCATGGGGTACCGACATCCAGGCGAGCCCCGACATGCAGGCATGGCGGCAGAACGGTCCGCTGATGGTATCTCACGGGAACATCAACCCGCACACGGCCGATAACGATCCGCAATCCTGGGGTTACGTCTTCGGCCCCGGCGTCGCTACCTTCCGGTCCGGCGTCGGTTTGAGTGAGGACCGCCAGACCTTGTTCTTCGTCATCGGACCGAGCCTCACCACCGGGGCTCTGGCCGAGGCGATGCACCAAGCGGGGGTGTGGGATGGCATACAGCTCGACATCAACAGGCCGTGGACGCGTTTTGACAAGGCCGTGTTCAAGAACAACAAGCTCGCGCCCGAACCGGCTGTCGACGGGATCGCAGTGGGCGACTACCGTCTCTTCCGACCCTACAAGCGGGACTTCTTTTACATCACGGTTGGGGCAGCGCCTTTCAGCTAGGGCGGGTCCTTGAAGCACCGTCTGGTCGTGATCGCCGCCATCGTTGTGTTGGCCGTGGTCGTCTTAATGCAAGGCCGTAAACTCCCCGGATCCCACTGGACTGCAAGCCACTCCATATCATAGGAACGGTATTCCCGGCTCACAGGACAGTATCAATGGGCACGCGATACCCGGCACCGTACCTAGGGTAGAGCCCTCGAAAACCGTTGTGCCCCGCAAGCGGTACCGGGGGTTCGAATCCCCTCTAGGATTGGCGATGCCCGTCTTGCGGTATACGCCGTTGGTACGGTCAAGCGCGACTTCGCCGGGAGACGGCATTCGCACCTCAATCGGGAGGAAATCATGGTTGTCATCGTGCAGCATAGGGTGCGGGACTTCGAGGTGTGGAAGCCCCTGTTCGAGGAGCACGGCGACGTTCGCAGAAAGTACGGTGCCACAGGCCATGAAATCTATCGAGGCATCAACGATCCCAACGAGATCACGGTGGTCAATCATTTCCCCTCTAAAGAGCAGGCTGAGGCGTTCGCCGCCGACCCGTCCCTCAAGGAAGCAATGGCGCGCGGCGGCGTCGTTAGCGAGCCGGTCATGACATGGGCCGAGGAGACCGAGACGGTACAGTACTGAGTCTAGGCGATGAATAGCGCGTCG
>JADGPI010000016.1 GCA_017882525.1 Thermoleophilia bacterium | reverse complement strand
CTGCCCACAGGCCGCGTCCTGCGCAATCTGACCAACTCGGCCATGAAGATGCATGTCGCCCACCGTTCAGACCTCGAAAGGGAACGGGCTCTGAAGTCCTCCCAGCCCAAGCTGACTCCGTACACTGTCACCGATCCGGTTGAATTGGCCGAGCAGCTCGCCAAGATACTGAGCGAAGGAGTCTCGTTCGACCTGGAAGAGCAAGACGTGGGAGTGTGCGCGGTCTCTGCCCCGGTGCTCGGGTCGGGCGGAGATGTCATGGCGGTGGTCACGCTCGTGCTGCCTCCCGAGCGATTCGGTCCACGTGACAGGCCCAGCAAGATCGAAGCCGTCAAAAGCACCGCGGCCGAATTGACCAGGTATCTGAGTCGCACGAACGCCGATCAGATGGCCGGTCCCGGTTGACTGGCTCGCGGCAGAATGGCATAGTATCCATAGGTATTCTAGCGGAATAGCTATTCCGCTGAGTGGAATAGGCAAGCACGGGCAAGGAGAAGCTATGGCGGAAGACAGGACCACAACCGGAAAATCAGGCGAGCGCACGCTGGTACGGGATATCAGCTTCTGCGGGGTGCCGGAAAACGGCTCCAACGCCTCCATGGTGGATGTCAAGGACGGCAAGATCATCCGCATCCGCCCCATGCACTACGACTGGAAGTACGATCCCAAGAAAGACATGAACCCCTGGACGATGAAGGTGCGGGGCCAGACCTTCGAGCCCAGCATGAAGACCCTCATCCCCCCGTACTCCATCGCTTACAAGAAGCGCGTGTATTCGCCGGCGCGTATCCGCTACCCCATGATGCGCGTGGATTTCGATCCTAATGGCGAGCGCAACCCGCAAAACCGTGGGGTCAGCAAGTACAAACGCATCTCCTGGGATGAGGCCCTCGACGTCATCACCGGCGAGATGAACCGCATCAAGGAGAAATACGGCCCGACCGCCCTTCTCTACCAAAGCGACCAGCACGGTGAGAACAAGGTCGTGCAGGCGTGCCACGGCGCTGGCCGCAAACTGCTCCGCTTGTGGGGCGGCTTCACGCAGCAGAACCGCCAGCCCGACAGTTGGGAAGGTTGGTGGTGGGGGAGCAAGCACTTCTGGGGCTGCGAGCCGGTCGGCCAGGGCATGCAGAGCAACCTCCTTTACGACATGTCCAAGAACGCCGAGCTGCTCCTCTTCTGGGGCTGCGACCAAGAGACGACCCCGTGGGGTTGGCAAGGTCAGCTTCCGAGCCGCCTGAGTTATTGGTGGTCCGAGCTCGGCATCAAGCAGATCTACGTGTGCCCCGACCTCAACTACGCCGCCGCCGTGCATGCCGACAGGTGGATCCCGGTTCTGCCGAACACCGACGCGGCGCTCTACCTGGCCATCACTTATCAATGGTTCAAGGACGGCACTTACGACAAGGAATACCTCCGCACACACGCCATTGGTGTGGAAAAGTACGAGGCCTACGTCATGGGTGATGAGGACGGCGTGAAGAAGACGCCCGAGTGGGCGGCGCCGATCACCGGCGTCCCGGCGCGCACGATCAAGGCGCTGGCCAAAGAATGGGCTTCCAAGCGCACCACGGTGGTCATCGGCAACGGGGGTCCTGGCATCCGCGGCCCATATGCGACCGAACCGGCCCGGCTGCAGAACATCTGCCTGGCCATGCAAGGTCTGGGCAAGCCCGGCGTCAACCAAGCCAAGATGATCGAGTGGGGACTCTTCGACAAGCCGGACCAATATGCCCAGCCGAAGCCGGAGCGGGTACCCTACCTGCGTGCCGCGTATACCGGCGGCCATCCCGACGAGACCAACCACCCGTCGTTCATCCCCAAGACCTACGTTCCCAAAGCCATTCTCGAAGGAGAGTGCGATTGGTGGGGCTGCGAGTCCGAATGTGCCGATCGTAAAGATCAATTCGTCCATTACAAATACCCGGCCGACGGCTGCTCCAAGATCCACATGGTGTGGACCGACTCGCCGTCGTGGATCACCTGCTGGAACGCGGGTAACGATTACGTGCGCGCCATGCGTCACACCGACGTCGAGTTCATGCTCGCCCAGCATCCGTGGCTCGAGAACGATTGCCTGCTGGCGGACATCATCCTTCCTGTCAACACCAAGCTCGAAGAGGACGACATCGCGGGCGACATCTTCAGCGGCCAGTACAACCTCCTGTTCCCCGAGCACAAGTGCATCGAGCCGCTGGGCGAGTCGTTCAGCGACTACGAGATCGTCGTCAAGCTCGCAGAGCGCCTTGGGCTGCTGGAGGAGTACACCGGCGGCAAGACCATCCCCGAGCTGATCAAGTACGGCTGGGAAACCTCTCGCTGCAGTGACCTTGTCAGCTGGGAGGATCTCAACGAGAAGGGTTACTACGTGGTACCAACGTCCGATGGTTGGGAGGACGTTCCCGCGGGTTTCTACAACTTCTACAAGGACCCCGAAAAGTACCCGCTCACGACCCCGACCGGCAAGCTCGAGTTCGAGGCGACCGGCTTGCTGAAGCATTTCCCGAACGACATCGAGCGGCCGGCGGTACCGAAGTGGATCGCTCAGGGCCCGAGCCACGAGGAGACGATCGGCACCGAGCGCTCCAAGAAGTATCCGTTGCTCGTGATCTCCAACCACCCGCGCTGGGGAGTGCATTCGCAGCACGACGACATCACCTGGCTGCGTGAGATCGAGACTTGTAAGATCAAGGGTCCCGATGGCTATCAGTACCAACCGGTGTGGCTGCATTCCACCACGGCTGAGAAGCGCGGCATCAAACACGGTGACATCGTGTCGATCATCAACGAGCGCGGCATCGTACTGGGAGGGGCGTACGTGACCGAGCGCATCATGCCCGGCGTGGTCTACATCGACCACGGTGCCAAGTGGGACCCGATCGAACCCGGTGTGATCGATCGTGGCGGCGCCATCAACACTATCGTTCCGCGTAACGTCACTTCTCAGAACGCAGTCGGCCATGCGGTCAGCGGCTTCCTGGTCGATATCGAGAAGACCGACATGGAAGAGCTCAAGCACAAATATCCAGAAGCCTTCGAACGGCCCTTCCACCCGTGCGCGGGTCCCGGCTTAGAGGCCTGCATCATGGGGGTGGAATGATGGGTAAGGTCCTCGTCATCAACTACGATATTTGCAACGGCTGCTACAACTGCCAGATAGCTTGCAAGGACGAGCATGTGGCCAACGACTGGTCGCCGATCGCCAAGCCGCAGCCGGACACCGGCCAGTTCTGGAACAAGGTCCACGACAACGTCCGCGGTCAAGTCCCCAAGGTCAAGATGACCTACGAGCACAGCATCTGCCAGCACTGCGACGAGGCTCCTTGCATCGCGGCGTGCAACGTCCAGGCTATCTACAAGCGGCCGGACGGCGCCGTGGTCATCGACCCGGACAAGTGCCGCGGCAACCAGATGTGCATGTCGGCCTGCCCGTACGAGAATGTCATCTACTTCAACGACTCGCTCAACATCGCTCAGAAGTGCACCTTCTGTGCGCACCTCTTGGACGACGGCTGGAAAGAGCCCCGCTGTGTCGATGCCTGTCCCACCGGTGCCTTCACCTTCGGCGAAGAAGAGGACCTCAAGGACCTCATCGCCAAGGCAGAGCCGCTCAAGCCGTGGCTGGCTCACGTGAAGCCTCGCGTGTACTACATCGGTTTGCCCAAGAAGTTCATCGCGGGTGCACTGTTCGACAAGGAAAGCGACGAGTGCGTCGAGGATGCCACGGTCACTGCCACCGACACCAAGACCGGCAAGAAGCACACCACGAAGACCGACAGCTACGGCGACTTCTGGCTCAAGAACCTGGCCGACGGCGACTACACCATCTTGGTGGAGAAGGCCGGCTACCTCAGCCAGAAACTCGGACCCTTCGACGCCACTGCGAAAGACCTGAACATAGGCGACATCGCTGTCTGGAAGGCCTAGCCTCTAGGATCTGATTCCGGTCTTCGAAAGTCGACATCCAGTAGAACGGGGGGCCCGCCCAAAAGGCGGGCCCCCCGTCGCTTCGTGGGCCTGGACACGACGCAATGGAGACCCGCGGTGACTGTTGCGGAGAGGGACACCGGGTCGCTAGAATGCCATGTGACCTAGCGTTCACTTAGCTCGGTCTTTCGGTAGGAGGCTCTTGAGTGTCACCGCGAGGGCGCTGGTTTGCCGCCCGCCAGTGGGCATGCGCCCGAGGTGGTGCTCCATTTGCCTGACCAAACGGTTCGTGAGAGTGAAGGAGGAGGCAATGGCGGAAGGAACCAAACCCGAGTTGAAGAGCGGCGAGGAGAAGACCATCGTCCGCGATATCAGCTGGTGTGGCGTCTTCAACGGTGCCAATGCCTGCATGGTGGATGTCAAAGACGGCAAGATGATCCGCATCCGTCCCGCGCGATACTACGAGAAGTACACGCGCGAGGAAGTGAAGCCGTGGGTCATGCACGCACGCGGCAAGACTTTCGAACCCAGTGACAAGAGCCTCGCTCCTCCGCTCAGCCTCGCCTACAAGAAGCGTGTCTACTCTCCCGCCCGCATCCGCTATCCCATGAAGCGCGTGGATTTCGATCCCAACGGCGAGCGCAACATCCAGAACCGGGGCGTTAGCAAATACGTCAGGATCTCCTGGGATGAGGCGCTCGACATCGTCACGAGCGAGATGCTGCGCATCAAGGAGAAGTACGGTCCCACTGCCATCCTCAACCAATCCGACCAGCACGGTGAGAACAAGGTGGTGCACGGGCCGCATGGGTGCGCTCGCAAGCTGCTCAAGTTGTTCGGAGGCTACACCCTCCAGGTCCGTCAGCCTGACAGTTGGGAAGGTTGGTGGTGGGGCGCCAAGCACGTGTGGGGTTGCGAGCCGGTAGGCCAGCAGATCCCGCAGAGCAACCTCATCTACGATATCTCCAAGAACTCCGAGCTCCTGCTCTTCTGGGGCTGCGACCAGGAGACCACCACGTGGGGCTGGGAAGGGCAGCTCCCGAGCCGCCTCAGCTACTGGTGGACGGACCTCGGAATCCGCCAGATCTACATCTCGCCAGACGTGAACTATGCCAATGCGGTGCACGCCGACAAATGGATCCCCATCCTTCCCAACACGGACGCAGCCCTCTATTTGGCCATTGCGTACCAGTGGTTCAAAGACGGCACATACGACAAGGCGTACCTGGAGACCCACGCGTACGGGGTGGATAAGTTCGAGGAATACGTCATGGGGAAAGAAGACGGGATCCCCAAAACGCCGAAATGGGCCTCGAAGATAACTGCAGTCCCGTCCCGCACGATAAAGGCTCTAGCCCGCGAGTGGGCTTCCAAGCGCACCACGGTCGTCATCGGTAACGGCGGCCCCGGCATCCGCGGGCCTTACTCCACCGAGCCTGCGCGTCTGCAGGTCCTCTGCCTCGCCATGCAGGGCCTGGGCAAACCAGGCTGCAACCAGGCCAAGATGATCGAGTGGGGTCTCCTCGACAACATGGAGCAGATGTCGCCGCCGGCGCCCTCGGTGCTCACCGACCTTCACGCCGCTTACACGGGCAGCACGCCCATGGAGACGAATAACGCTTTCCTCCCGAAGACGCTCGTGCCTCGAGCCATCATGGAGGGTTCGGTCGAGTGGTGGGGTAACGAGCAAGAGTTCGCCCATCGCTTGAATCAGTTCGTCCCTTACAAGTATCCGGCCGACGGCTGCTCGCAGGTGCACATGATCTGGTCGGACTCGCCCTCTTGGATCACCTGCTGGAACGACGGGAATAACTTCATCCGGGCCATGCGGCACGAGTCAATCGAGTTCATCTTCTGTCAGCATCCTTGGCTGGAGAACGATGCCCTCTTCGCCGACCTCCTTCTTCCGGTCAACACCATGTTGGAAGAGGACGACATCGGATCCGACATCTTCAGCGGCCAGATGAACATGATCTTCCCGGAGCCTCGCTGCGTGCAGCCTCTGGGGGAATCCTTCAGCGACTACGAGATCGTGTGCAAGATCGCGGAACGGCTCGGGTTGCTCCAAGAGTACACGGGCGGGAAGACGGTGCAAGAGCTGATACGGATCGGGTACGAAACCTCTCGGGTGGCAGACAAGGTGAGCTGGGAAGAGCTCAACGAAAAAGGCTATTACGTGGTCCCGCCTGCATGCGACTGGGAAGACATCCCGGCCGGCCTCATCAAGTTCTACGAGGACCCCGTGCAGCACCCGCTCTCTACGCCAACCGGCAAAGTGGAGTTCTATGCCACGGGCCTGGCCGAGCACTTCCCCGGAGACGATGAGCGGGGGCCGGTGCCCAAATGGATCGCGCAAGGCGAGACCCACGAGGAGACGCTGGGAACGGAGCGTGCCAAGACATATCCTCTCCTCGTCATGAGCAATCACCCGCGCTGGGGTGTGCACTCTCAGCATGACGATGTCACGTGGCTGAGGGAGATCGAGACCTGCAAGGTGGTGGGACCCGACGGGTATCAGTACCATCCGCTTTGGATGAACCCCAAGGACGCAGCGGCACGTGGCATCAAGAAGGGCGACATCGTCAGTATCTATAATGAGCGAGGGATCGTCTTGGCCGGGGCCTATGTGACGCAACGCGTCATGCCGGGCGTGGTGGGTATCGACCACGGAGCCAAATACGACCCCATCTCGCCCGGCGAGATCGACCGGGGCGGCGCCATCAACACCATCGTGCCCCGGAACGTCACCTCCAGAAACGCCATAGGCATGGTCGTCTCCGGTTTCCTGGTGGAAGTGGAGAAGACCGACATGGAGGCCCTCAGGCTGAAGTACCCCGCGGCCTTTGCCCGCCACTGCCACGCCACCGCAGGTCCGTGCATCGCAGGCGTGATGATGGAGGGAGGCGCCTGATGGGAAAAGTCATGATCATAGACCTCGCCATTTGCAACGGCTGCTACAACTGTCAGATAGCGTGCAAAGACGAGCACGTGGTCAACGATTGGGCCCCTATCGCTCGGCCGCAGCCCGACACCGGGCAGTTCTGGACCAAGGTCACCGACATGGTCCGTGGCAGCGTGCCAAAAGTCCAGGTCACCTATCACCACAGCATCTGCCAGCACTGCGATGAGGCTCCGTGCATAGAGGCTTGCCCCGAGCAGGCCATCTACAAGCGGCCCGATGGGATCGTGATCCTCGACCCGGACAAATGCAGGGGGCATCAGCTTTGCATCCCCGCGTGCCCCTATCCCGGGGTCATATACTTCAATCACGATCTCAACATCGCCCAAAAATGCACGTTCTGCGCGCACCTCATCGACAAGGGTTGGAAAGAAACCCGCTGCTCGGACGCGTGTCCGACGGGCGCCTTCACCTTCGGCGACGAAGAGGATTTCAAAGAGGTGATCGCAAAGGCGGAGCTTCTGAAACCCGAGCTTCCCACTCGTCCTCGCGTCTATTACTTGAACCTGCCCAAGAAGTGGATAGCCGGAGAAGTCTTCGACAAGGAGGCGGACGAGTGTGCCGAAGACGTGACGGTCACCGCCACCAATCCAGCCACGGGCAAGAAGTGCGCGACAAGGACCGACGGATACGGCGACTTCTGGCTGAAAGACTTGGCAGACGGCAGCTACGATATTCAAGTTGAGAAGGCCGGCTACGTGACCCAGAAACTCGGCCCGGTCGACGTGACCAAGGAGGACGTCAACCTGGGAGAGATCGCCCTTGTGAAGGCGTGACCGGAGGTGCGCTCGAGATTAAGACGACCGCCACCATGAAAGAAGTGGCGTACCCGGTGTAACTGGGCGAGAGACCTGAAGCTCGACTTTAGATAGAGACAGAACTGCGGGCGATGGGCACATGGGCTCACACTTCACCCCAAGTCGTCGATGTAGTATCGTCTAAAAGTGTGACAGCTCTTCTCGGGGCGAATCTCGGAAAAAGGGGGCACCAACCGAGGGAGATCACCAACGTTTCGATCTTGTGTTCTGGACACACGGTTTTCGCAAGGAGGGGCAATGTCTGAAAAAGAGGAGAAAACTTCTCAAGACGTCGAGCCTGGGCTGCTCGAAGGCAAGAACGTCAGTCGCCGGCAGTTCCTGAAGTTCGCTGGGATCGCCGGCGCCACGGTAGG
>JADGPI010000134.1 GCA_017882525.1 Thermoleophilia bacterium | reverse complement strand
TTCGGGCCGCAAGTACGAGCCCATGTCGCCATAGACGATCTGCCCGACCCCCGCCGCGAATGCTTGGATGGCTCCCGCGGTGCCGTCAGCAGGCTCCACCTTGATCTTCAGACCCCTCTTCTCGAAGAAGCCCTCCGAGACCGCTACGTAAGCCTCCATGTATGGGTATAGAGATGGATTAGTAACGAGAACGGTGAATGAGGTGGGGGCTGCCGGGCCTGTCGTGGATGTCTCACTGGCCACGCTCGAGGTTGTCGCGTTGCCGGCACTCGTGGAGGTCGTGGTGGCCGAGCCGCTTCCACACGCCGCGATCAACACAATCATGAGCATCAGACCAAGAAAGAGTGCTCCGATCCGCACGGTCTTGCTGTTCCATCTTTTCATCTGCCGATCCCCCCATTCCTCTCGCAGTCGTTTGCGCTCCGCGCAGCTCACTGCTTCCTGAGCGAACAGGATGACCCCGCTTCAGTCATCCATCTTTCACTATCTGATAGTGAACTGTCACGCTTTCGCTGACACTAGCAGCGGCGCCGTGGTGTGTCAAGCGAAACGAACGACTGTTTAGAAAGGGACTGCTACATTGTGAAAGTGGCTGCTATTCGCCAGATGAGCGGCTCAAGCGCGTACGGCGTCGCTGGGCTCACGGGTCTCAGCGCGTCGTACCCTACCCATCCTGATTGGTCGCTTCGAAAGACGGGCAGGGTACGACGCGCTTTGGCCTATGGCTTCGGATTAATGAGAACAGGGCGCGAGAGAGGAGCGCCGGGCGCGCCTACAGAGTCACAAAGTTGACAAGATCCTTGCGCTCCCCCTTGAGGAATCGGCGCAGGTTCTCCTCAATAATGGGCAGAGTCTGCTCAACGTAAATGTCGCTTCTTCCACCCACATGTGGAGTAAGGATCACATTCTTCATCTTCCAAAATGGATGGTCCGAAGGCAGAGGCTCCTGCACGAGGGCGTCCAGGGCCGCGCCGGCAATCTCACCAGTGCTCAAGGCCTCGATCAGGGCATCTTCGTCGACCAGTTCTCCTCGGGCGATATTGACAAGGAAGGCGGTTGGTTTCATCGCGGAAAGTACTTTCCGATCAACGATCTTGTAGGTCTGAGGAGTGTAGGGGGCAACGAGGATCAGATAGTCCACTTCTGCCGCGACCTTCGCGACGTCTTGGGGCCCAAAGAAGTAGTCCACAGAGTCGGACTCCTTCCGGACGATGTCGATGCCATAGACCGACATCCCGAAAGCTTTGCATTTTCTGGCGAGTTCTTCTCCGATGACCCCCAAGCCGAGAATCCCCACCTTCTTCTTCCAGAGGAGCTTTGCCGGCCACGGCTCCCAGATCGCAAGATCCTGATTGCGGACCATCTGCGGGAAGTTCCGGCCGAGTGCAAGCATTTGAAGGAAGGCCATCTCCGACATCTGAGGGCCGTGAATGCCGCGCATGGAAGTGACAATCATGTCTTTGCGGAGCGAGGGCAGGTTGGTGATGTAGTCCACACCGGTGCCCAGGCCCTGGATCCACTGGAGCTTGGACGCTCTCCGCAGCAGTTCGTCTGGTATGCCAAAGGCCAGGAGGATATCCATCTCCTCCACCAACTCTGCGAGCCTCTCCGCATTCGAGGCCGCATACATGGCGATCTCGGGAAACTGCGGTTGAAGCGCCTCCGTGAACTCCTCAGCACGATGTTGTTCGAAGACAACCAGGTTATACACCGATACCGTCCTCTCCTGCACTCTCTCTTGCGTCGAATGCCTTTGGGATTTCCACTCCTTCGCAAAGCGCAGCCGGGTTCTCTCGAGGGAGCGCGTGCTCCGAGTTGTAACACACCAGCCGTCATTTTCACAATGTATCTGTCCGATTCTAACTAGGCGCCCACTTTGCTTGACAGCCCCGGAGTTGTGCTGCTAGCGTGCCAAAGTGTGGCAGTGCGTTGTCGCAAAGTGAAACTTGTGGAATCAAGAGACTCTGCATCACTACCAACGGTCGAAGGGACGAATGACATGCTCGACCTCTTGATAAAGAACGGGAAGGTCTATACGGAGGATGGGTTTCAAGACTTGGACATCGGCGTGGTCGGCGAGAGGATCGCGCTCGTGGGCAAGCCGGATGCGACGATCGGTGCAAAGACCGCGATCGATGCCGCTGGGAAGGCGGTCCTTCCTGGGATCATCGACTGGCACACCCACATGAGAGAGCCGGGGCTGACTCACAAAGAGGATTTCCAGACCGGTACAGCCGCCGCCGCGGCGAGCGGCGTGACCATGGTATGTACGCAGGTGAACACCGACCCCGTCCCCGATACGGTGGAGCACTACCGACTCCAAGTGGAATTGGGCGAGCAGAAATCGCTCATCGACTTCAATCCCCTCGCCTGTCCTTTGGCTTATGAGGGCGGCTGGGTGCCCAAGCTGGCCGAGCAGGGAGCCGCCTGGTTCAAGTTCTTCCAGAAGTGTGCCGCATACCCGTACTCCACGCCGGCCAGCACCAGCGACACCGTGCGGATCCTCAAAGCCTTCCAGGCCGTGGCCGCGACCGGCAAGTTCGTGGCGGTTCATCCCTGGGATCATTTCTTCTGGGATGAGGCTGTTCGGATCGTCGAGAACGCAGAATTGCCCATGACACTCAAGAATTGGCGCCATCACACGTACACCGATGCCGAGATGACGGGGGCCGCCTACCAACTCTACTATCTCGCTAAGACTGCCGGCGTGCGCTGGTACGCCCTCCATGCCTGGCACCGGGGCTACATCGACTTGGTCCGATTGGCCAAGGCCGAGGGTAAGATCGACGTGATCGCAAGCGTCGAGATGATGCCCTCTATCGACGCCGCCGACGACATCTACGACCCGGCGAACGACACGTGGATACCGGTCGGGCATGATGCCGCTCCGGACGCCGACTATCTCTGGGCCGCGGTGAGAGATGGCACCATAGATCTCCTGGGCAGTGATCATGCTCCGCACACGAGGGACGAGTATCGTCCCGACGATCCCCTGCACACCCCTGCCGGTTATGGCATGCTCGATTGGTACGGACATCTACTGCTGGACTACGTGAACAAGGGAAGGCTCTCCCTTGAGAGACTGGTCGAGGTGAGTTCGGTCAATGGAGCGAAGGCCTTTGGCTTCTATCCGCGCAAGGGGTCGAACATCCCGGGAACCGACGCGGACTTCACCATCTGCGACATGGATAAAGAGTGGACCATCGACTCAAAGAAGATCTACTCAAAGTGCCAGCTGAGCCCGTACCACGGCCGGAAGGTAAAGGGACTGGTGACCCACACGATCGTTCGGGGGAGCGTGATCATGCAAGATGGAGAGGTCACCGGGAGCCCCGGGTTCGGCAAGTTCATAGTACCTGGTGAGATCTGAGTCTCTTGTGATGTCTGTGAGATCTGAGCCACCGGTGGAGGGCCAGCATGTCGCCCAGACGCGCGCTCCGGTGTTGGCGAACGAACGTCTCAATGAAGAGCATTGGCGCCTTACCCTAGCCGCCCCTGAGATCGCCGCAACGATCAAACCAGGCCAGTTCGTCAACCTGAGGGTCAACGGCGGCAATGACCCTCTGTGCCGTCGCCCCTTCACTGTGTTTCGCCGGGTGCGCGACGGTCTCGGGATCGAGATCGTCTACAGGGTCGCCGGCAGGGGCACAAGGCTCATGGCTGCTGCGCGCCCGGGAGACGAGTTCGACCTTATCGGGCCCCTGGGAAGCGGCTACCGGTTGGATGAGAGCAAGAGGATGCACATCCTCGTTGGCGGCGGCTGCGGGGTGGCGGCCCTCTTCAGCCTGGGGCAGGAACTCTCAAAGGCCGCGGGAGAGGGGCCGTTGGAGCTGGCGAGTGTGCTCGGGTTCCGCTCGCGAAGCATGGTCATGCTGGAGGAGGAGTTCAGGTCGCTGGGCGGCGAGTTGATCCTGGCCACCGACGACGGTACCTATGGTCGCGAAGGCCGCGCGGTCGAGGTCTTGAGCAGTTTCGTAGAGGCCCGAGGGTGCGCCGATGACTGCGTCGTTTATGCTTCTGGCCCCGAGCCGATGAACCGGGCCCTGGTCGCGTTTTGCAGGAAGCACGGCATTCCCGGTCAGTTGGCCATGGAGAAGCACATGCTCTGTGGGATCGGGGCCTGTCTCACCTGCAACTGCAAGGTCGACAAGGCGGGTGTGCTTAAGCACCGCGACCTAGCCTCATCCCATATCCAGCTTGATCCAGAATCAGACATCGGCTACGCCATGGTCTGCCAAGACGGACCCATCTTCAGCGTCGACGAGGTGGTGCTCGAATGAGCTTGGGAGGCGTGGATCTGTCGGTCACCATTGGCAAGTTGGCGCTGAGGAACCCGGTCATGCCGGCCTCCGGCACCTTTGGCTACGGCGAGGAGTTGGCGGACCTTGTGGATCTCAACGGGCTTGGGGCGATCGTCGTGAAGGGGACGACGCTCAACCCGCGCATGGGCAACCCTCCAAATCGCTTCGTAGAAGTAGCCGGCTGTGCTTTTCTCAATTATGTGGGGCTGCAGAACGTAGGTGTTCGCCGGTTCATTGACGAGAAGTTGCCGTATCTCCGTCGCTTGCGGACGCCGATCATCGTGAACATTGCAGGCGAGGACGTTGAAGAGTTCAAGCTCATGACGGAAGCCCTGAGCCGTGTGGACGGCGTGTCCGCCATCGAGGTCAATCTGGCCTGTCCGAACGTGAGCGGAGGCGGCTTGGCCTTCTCCGCCGATGCGCAGGTTGCTTTCGACGTGGTCAAGGCCGTCAGAGACGCCACCGATCTGACCGTCATCGCCAAGGTATCGCCGAGCCTGGTGGACGTACGTACACTAGCCCAGGTCTGTGCGAGCGCCGGGGCCGACGCGGTCTGTCCGATTTGGAGCGGCATGGGGATGGCCATCGACATCAACACCGGCCGGTCGAGAATGGGCGCCAATTTGCGTGGCGCTCTTGGGGGGCCCGGACTCAAGCCGCTGCATCTCCGGCTGGCGTATGAGGCGGCTCAAGCTGTCTCTATTCCCGTCATAGGCTGCGGCGGTATCTGCGGTTGGGAGGACGCAGTCGAGTACCTGCTGGCCGGAGCCAGCGCCGTTCAGATCGGCAGCGCAGGCCTCATCAACCCTCAGACCTATACTGAAACGATCGATGGACTCGGGAAATGGGCGGAGAACCGTGGTGTCTCCCGGATCGAGGAGGTCGTGGGATCCTTCAGGATGTCGTGAGCGGGACAGTGGGGACGGCGGCTGTGACAAGTGGGGAATCCGTGAAGACGAGGCACAACCATGACGCAAGATAGTCCGGAAACACTTACGACCACTTTGTTCTCCGATAGAGCACGGTTCCAGCGCTGGCTAGACGTGGAAGCAAGTCTGGCAAAGGCACAGGGTTCCTTGGGATTGATCCCGGAGCTCGCGGCGGAGAGCATCAGCAGCAAAGCTCGCGTCGATCTTCTCGACCTCACCCGATACCAAGATCTCTATCGAGAGAGCGGCCACCCCATGGTCGCCTTTCTCCGCATGTTTCAGCCGATCGTGGGCGGAGAGGCTGGGCAGTTCGTCCACATGGGCGCGACGACTCAAGACATCATGGACACCGCCACCATGATCGCGCTGAGAGACGCGCATGGGGCCTTCTATCGGAGCCTATTGCGTATCGAAGGCTCTCTTCTCGATCTTGCCGAACGACACGCCGACACCGTCATGGTGGGCAGGACGCATGGGGTCCAAGCCTTGCCGATCACGTTTGGCTACAAGGTGGCCATATGGGCTCGTGAGATCCGGAGAAACATCGAGCGACTTGAACAATGTGGCGAGCGCATATTCGTGCTCCAACTCTCGGGAGCGGTAGGGACCATGGCCGCTTTTGGGCCGAAAGGCCCGGAGATCCAGGCATTGGTCGCACAAGACCTCGGCCTGAGCGTCCCGGACATCTGCTGGCACGCTTCCCGGGATCGCTTTGCGGAATTTGCCAACCTCCTGGCCCTCATTGGGGGAGCCCTCGGACGAATGGCCCAGGAGATCTACCTTCTCATGGCGACAGAGGTGGACGAACTTCGCGAGCCCTGGGAGTCGGGCGTCGTCGGATCCTCGACCATGCCGCATAAGGTGAACCCGCAAGCCTGTCAGACGATGATGTCTCTCGCGCGCAGGCTCAGGTACGACGCCGCGTTTGTGACCGAGGTCATGGTGGTCGACCACGAGCGCAACCTCGAGCATTTTCTCGGCGAGATGGAAGCCCTTGAGCGGGCGTGCCGCGCGATGGGGGAACTTCTTGCCATCGCGGAGCGAGTGGCGCGAGGCCTCACCGTGAACACGTCGACGATGAGGCGGAATCTCCACCTTCTCAAGGGACTCTTGCTTTCAGAGTCAGTGATGATCGAGCTTGGGCGTCACGTGGGCAAGCAGACGGCCCACGAGATAGTCTACGAGGATGCAATGGACGCAATACAAGGTGACGAGAGTTTCCTGGACGTGCTCTTGGCGGACCCGCGGGTGAATGAGTATTTGGCCAAAGATCAGGTCGAGCTCCTTCTCGATCCGGACCGCTATGTGGGGCTGGCCGCCCAGATGGCAAGGGACGCAGTGTCGCTCAGCCGACTGGCGCGCTCGAGAGATGTCGTCGCCTGATTAGCTCGGTGGAGTGAGCAGGTCTAGGGTCCCATTTCCCACGTCGGCTTTCTTGCCCCGGCTTCTTCCGTTGTTTGCCAGGATATGCAATCGTTGCCCGTGGGTGCAGACGAACACTGCGCGCTGCGAGATCGTCTGCCCAGGACGGAACAGGAACAAGTGGTTGGAGCATTCGCTCGAGCCCATGGCGCAAGCACAGGGTGGGAGCGTGGACGTCCGCGGTGCGTCGCTGAACGATACCGGTACGAAATAGGGGTGGCCGAGCATGGCGGCTGAACAGGTCACGGACCACGTTTTCCGGGTGAGCGCTGGGCCCTCGAATGTCTTTTTGATCGTCCACAAGGATCGGATCACTCTGATCGATGCTGGGATTCCCGGCACTGCGGAAATCGTTGCCGACGCGATCAGCGAACTTGGGCGGCGTCCGGAAGAGATATCCGACATCGTGGTCACTCACCCACATCCCGATCACGCGGGTGGCCTCGCCGAACTCAAGAGGCTGACAGGGGCGCGGGCGTGGATGCATGGGGCGGATGCGACACTCGTGCGGACCGGCCGTGCGTTCCGACCATGGAAGGTCGCGCCAGGACTTCGGAACCGGTTGTTCGCCCGCTTCGTGATACGGCGCTCACCGATGTCGTTCGAACCCGCGGAGGTAGAAAGGGAAGTCTTGCCCGGGGAAGAGCTTCCGCTCTCAGGTGGGATCCAGGCTCTGCACACTCCCGGCCACACGGAGGGCCATCTTGCGCTTCTTTGGCCCGGAGACGGGGGAGTGCTCTTCGTGGGAGACGCCGCCAATTTCCGCAGAGGCCGGTTGGTACCGAGCACAGTGTATGAGGATCTCGCGCTTGGTCTTCAAAGTATGCGGTTTCTCGCCGCGCAGGACTTCGAGACCGCTTGCTTTGCTCA
>JADGPI010000133.1 GCA_017882525.1 Thermoleophilia bacterium | reverse complement strand
AGCTTGGTCCCCGCTCCCGCGATACAGACTCCTGACTGGTTCTCGGCTGCGAAAAGGAGGATCCGGGACAAGTCTAGGTCGTTTCGCGGCACGACTTGAACTGCCGGCCTCACGCCCGAAACAGTCACTTCGGGGTCTGCCAGCACCGCCTCGGGACCCACGAGCCCAGCGAGCAGCCGCACGAGATCAAGCGTGTCAACGATCTGCGGGTCAGGCATGCGCACCCAAGACGGGTCGAGCCGGCGCCGTTCCGGCGCCGCGGGCGGGGGCACCGTTCGAGACGCGGGCCGGGAGCATCTTGCCGGGGTTGCAAAGATGATCGGGGTCGAACGCGTCTTTGACAAAGAACTGGGCTTCGAGGTCCTCCTCGCTAAGGACGAGGCGCATAGCATCGATCTTCTCCAGCCCGATACCATGCTCGCCGCTCACGGTGCCGCCCAACTCGGCGCACACGCGCAGCACTTCCATCCCCGCCGCGATCACCTTCTGCTTGTCCTCTTCGATCCGGCTGTCGAATAGAAGCAAGGGATGGAGGTTGCCATCGCCGGCGTGGAAGACACTCGCTATGCGGAGATCGAACGTCCGGCCCACTTCCGCCACCCGCCGAAGCGCCTCCGGAAGCTTGGTGCGCGGGACGGTCCCGTCTGCGACCAGATAGTTCGGCGCCAGCCGGGAGACCGCCCCAAAAGCGCCTTTGCGCCCTTTCCAGAGCGCTGTCCGCTCGGTTTCGTCCGCGGCCACTCGGATCTCTCGTACGCCGCTCTCTTCGCAGCAGGCTATGATCTTCCCGGTCATCTCCTCCATACCGTCCTGCAATCCGTCCAACTCGATGAGAAGGACGGCGGCGGCGTCTCGAGGGAACCCGCACGCCATGGCGTCTTCGACCGCTTGGATGACCAGGTTGTCCATCAACTCGAGAGTGGCCGGTACCAGTCCCGCGGCGACTATGGCGGACACGGTGTTTCCTGCCGCCTCGATCGAATCGTAGACCGCCAGCATGGTCTTGACCGCCTCCGGTTTGCGCATGATGCGAAGGACCACGGTCGTGACGATCCCCAGGGTTCCCTCACTCCCCACAAAGAGCCCCGTAAGGTCGAGTCCGGGAGCGTCCACACTTTTACCCCCGAACCAGACGACCTCGCCGTCGGGCAGCACGACCTCGATGCCAAGCACATGGTTGGAGGTGACCCCGTATTTGAAGCAATGAGGCCCTCCGGCGTTCTCCGCCACGTTCCCCCCCAACGAGCAGGCTTTCTGGCTGGCCGGATCGGGAGCGTAGTAATAGCCGAACGGCCCGAGCGCGGTGGAGAGATCCAGGTTGAAGACGCCGGGCTGGGCGACCATCCGTTGGTTGGGGACGTCGATCTCGAGGATCCGGTTCATCCGCGACATCTCAATAAGCACCCCACCCTGGAGCGCGAGCGAGCCACCGCTGAGATTCGTTCCGCAGCCCCGCGGAGCGAACGGGAGCCCTTCCCGGTGCAGCACCTTGACCACGCCGGCCACATCGTCGCAGGAGCGCACGAAAACGACCGCCCCCGGCAGACTGCGCTCGAGATACGCATCGTATGCGTAGGTCTGCAGGTCGACGAGCTTGTCCAGAACGTTCGCCCGCCCAACGAGCGAACGCAGTTCTTTGAGTATGCGATCAGGAATCATGCCGACCGCTCCATGATCTCATCCGCGATGCTCTGACACTGGACCCCACTTCTAGGCTCCACTCCGATGGTAGCAGCACAGCCGGACGACCGAGTAGCCGGGCGGCAGGGCAGCGCGAAGGTCGCCCGCGGAAACCTGCTGCCCAGCGCAGACCTAGCTGGGGTTCTCCGGATGCCGGTAACCCATGACGGCTTTGACCTCCAGGTACTCCTCCAGGCCGAAGCGGCCCCATTCCCGGCCATTGCCGGACTTCTTGTATCCACCAAAAGGCGCGTTCATGTCGGTGTTGGCGCCGTTCAGGTGCACCATGCCGGTGCGCAGGCGACGGGCGACCCGGCGACCGTGTTCCAAGTCGGCTGCGTGCACGTAGCCGGAGAGCCCGAACTCCGACGCATTGGCGATGGTGACCGCTTCTTCCTCGTCCCGGTAGGGGATCATACAGAGCACCGGACCGAAGATCTCTTCCTGGGCGATGCGCATGTCGTTGCGGACGTCCGCGAAGATGGTCGGCTTGACGTAGAAACCCCGGTCGAGGCCCTCCGGGCGACCAAGCCCACCGGCCGCCAGCCTGGCGCCTTCGGCAAGGCCCGTCTCGATGTACCCGGTAACGGTCTCAAACTGTTTCCTTCCGGCCACCGGGCCCATGAAGGTCTCGGGAGACTGTGGGTCGCCCACCGCCAGGCTATCGGCCACCCTAGCGGCGATGGCCACTGCCTCATCGTAGAACGAATCATGCACGAGCATCCTGGTGGGAGCATTGCAACTCTGACCGGAATTGCGCATGCAGGCCTTGACCCCACCGCCGACGTTCTCTTCGAGATTGTGGTCGTCCAGCAGGATGTTCACGGATTTTCCCCCCAGCTCCTGGGAGACCCGCTTGATGGAGTCGGCGGCCGTGCGCGCAACCAGGGCTCCTACTTCGGTCGAAGCCGTGACAGACACCATGTCGACGAGCGGGTGCCCGGCCATCAGTCCTCCCAGCGACGCCCCCGAACCATTGATGAGGTTGAACACACCGGCAGGCACGCCGGCCTCGTCCATCACCTCGGCAAAAAGAAGGGCCGACAGCGGGGAAAGCCGGCTGGGCTTCAACACCATGGTGCAACCGGCAGCGAGGGCCGGCGCGACTTTGACCATGATCTGGTTCATCGGCCAGTTCCACGGCGCGAGCATCGCACAGACACCCACGGGTTCGCGGATGATACGAGTGGTGCCCCACTCTTCTTCGAACTGATAGCCCTGGAGCACCTTCAGCGCGGTCTCCAGGTGCCATTCGCCTATGCGTGCCTGCACCCGCTCGCTGAACTTCTTGGGTATACCTACCTCGGTGGTCATGGCTGCCGCGATCTCGAGAGAACGGTTCTTGTAGGCCGCCAGCACCCTGCCCAGTAGATCGAGCCGTTCTTCACGAGTGGTGAGGCCGAAGTCATCGAAGGCCAACCGGGCAGAGCCCACCGCGGCATCGACATCGGCCGCGGACCCCGCCGCAACCTGAGCCACCTCTTCTTCGGTCGCAGGGTTGACGACGGCGATCGTGGCACCTTTCACCTGCGGCTCGACCCATTTCCCGCCGATATAGAACTTCGCTTCATTGCCCATGTATTGTGCTCCTCTGGGTATCCGTGGCGCGGGCTCGCACTATGAGCCGGCGCCATCAACGATCGCAGGCATAATAACCTGATGAGGCTCCGCGTGTCGCGAGGATCTTGAATCGCACGGGGTCAATCTCCGTGATCGCGGCCGCCGATCACTTGTCGGCGAGCTCGACGCGAATGGGCCAAACCATACAGCCGTCGCACCAGACCTCGCCAACGGCGACCGCGCCGCGGACCGAGTTGCCAATGACTATCTCGTCGGCGCCACTGAGCTCCGCCCGGGCGAAAGACCTCTCCACCGCCCCCGTCTGGCGGACGAACCAGGCGCGCCAGATGCCCGCCAGCAGCCCGTCAAGAATCGGCGGAGTGACCCACTCGTGGCCGAAGCGGACGAAGACGTTCGTAATCGCTCCTTCGGTGATGTGTCCTCTCTCGTTGCAGAAGCAGACCTCGTAGTAACCTGACTCGGTGGCGACACGCCGCTCATCATCGTATAGAGCGCGGCGGTCGGTCTTGTGATAGAGAAACCGGTCGCCCGAGGCGGTCGCCGTGGCCGCCAGCACTACCCGCACCGGCCCAGCGGGGGCAGGCGGCAGGTCCCGAGAGTCGAGGGTCATCTCGCCGCCGGCCCCCAGTTCCAGGCGCGCGACCGCCGGAACCTCGACCGCCCGCTTGGCCAAGTCGGCCAACTCTCTCCTTGCCGGCGCACCGTCGAAGCGGAAGTCCCAGTAGCGGGCAGAACCAGCCAGACGCTCGAGGTGCTCAGCCTCGAACACATACTCGCGGCAATCGTCCAGCAGCATCGTCTCGAACAGACGCAACTCGGGGGTGATGTCCGACAAGAACCTTGACTTGAGAAGAGCCTCCTCGTACTCGCCGTCCGGCCGGGAGTCCCAGACTATCCCTCCACCCAAACCTAAGTCGAACCGACCTTGCCGGTGCACCAAAGTGCGGATCGCAAGATTGCAGGTAAAGTCTCCGCCGGGCATGAACAGCCCGATGGCCCCCGTGTAGACGCCTCGCGGCTCGGGTTCCAACCCGCGGATTATCTCCATGGTCCGGTGTTTGGGCGCGCCTGTCACCGAAGCCCCCGGGAAAGTCCCGCGGAAGACGTCACGCAGGCGAACTTCCGGAGGCAGCTCACCGAGGACGGTGCTCGTCATCTGCCAGACGCTGCGGTACTTCTCCGTGCGAAACAGAGCCGGCCAGCGCACTGAACCTGTTCGACAGATGCTGCCGAGGTCGTTGCGGACCATGTCCGTGATCATCAAGAGCTCCGCTCTGTCCTTCTCGCTGGCCTCGAGCCTGTGAGCGAACGCCTGGTCCTCCGCTTGCGTCCTGCCTCGCCTGTGTGTGCCCTTCATGGGACGGCTCTCCAATACCTCGCCGCGGCGGCTCAAGAACAGCTCCGGAGACAGACTGAGGATCTGAGCCTTTCCCAGGTTCAAGTAGGCAGCAAAGGGCACCGGGTGCGAGCTCACCAAGGCGAGGAAGAGCAGTGAAGGACGGACATCGAGCGAGAACTTCGCGTGACACGTGTAGTTGACCTGATACGTGTCTCCCGCCGCGATCAGCTCTCTGATCTCTCGGATGGCGCTTTGGTAGACGGCACGGCTGACGTTGAGATGTTCGCCGGACACTTCGATGCTCGGGGGCTGCCAGCCGGGCGCCCAGTCGGGCAGCGGGAACCGCCGCACATGTGCCGGAGGGTAGACGGCCATCCACGCGAGGGGAATGGCACTCGAGGGTGGGTGTGTCGAAAGACCAAAGGCCGCTCCAGCCTCGTAGCTCAGGTACCCGGCCACGAAGTTGCCCCGTGCCTGCTCCGCTTCGACTTGGTCTAAGAGATCCGGAAGGTCTCCAGGCGTGGCCGCCTCGAGGACTCGATCCGGCTCGCACAACAGCAGCGCCGGAACCCCATCGCTCCAGGTGCCCGGCCCGCAGAAGAGCGCGGAACAGGGGCTTTCGAGCGACGATCGCCAATCTTGGGGAGCCACAGCGCCGGACCTCACGCCGGCGACGCTGGCGGTTTGTCGGCGGGCCGGCGCGCGACACCGATCGATGTCGTAAGTCGGAACTGGTCCGCCCGGCACAGGAAGCGGCCCCAGCTGACTAGGCACCCATCGAAATCCCGAAAAAGGTGCTCGAGGCAGAACGCCGGTGACCCCTCCTCCACCCTCAAGAGACCCGACGCTTCCGCATCGAGGCTGACCGCCTGCACCGTGAGTTGCCCGCTAGGGATCCCCTGGCCCCGCGCCGAACGTAGCAGCCCGTCGATAGAGGTGATCTGCAGCTGCGCTTCTACCAGCGGCCTGTGCTCGTCGTAGACAACGTGCTCCAACTGATAGACGAGAGGCGCACCATTGCGCTCAATGAGCCGGCGCATGTACACGGTGGGAGCACCGAGCGGACATTCCAGCATGTCAGCGGTCCGCTGGCCGGCAGGCACTATCCTTGCTTCCAGGAGAAGCACGCCCACCGAGGCATCCCCCACCCATACATCAGTCATTTCCTGCAACCGAAACACGGCCTCGCCGAGGTCCAGGCCCCGCACAAATGTGCCTTTCCCCTGCGTGGTGGTGACAAGCCCCCGATCGAGTAAGATGCTGACTGCACGACGCACAGTCATGGGGCTCACACCGAACTCGGCCCGCAGTTGAGGCTCGGTGGGTAGTTGGTCGCCGGCACGATAAATACCGGCGCCGATGCGATCGGTCACGTCGTTCGCTATGCGTAGGTACGCGGGCTCGTGGGACCGCCGAGTCTGACAACCTGGGTGTCCGATCCGCTCCGAGACCCGCCTGGGTTCCTGCCGGCTCGGTGAAGAGT